>JBILAB010000159.1:0-4400 GCA_044354455.1 Crocinitomicaceae bacterium
ACATTGATCAAATTACCAATATTATTTCTCAGTTAAAAACCAATCCCGATTCAAGACGAATTATTGTTTCTGCTTGGAATGTTGCCGAAATTGAGAATATGGCGCTTCCTCCTTGTCATGCTTTTTTTCAATTTTATGTTGCCGATGGAAAATTAAGTTGTCAGTTATACCAAAGAAGTGCTGATACATTTTTGGGTGTTCCTTTTAATATTGCTTCATATGCCTTATTGACCTTAATGGTTGCTCAGGTCTGTAATTTAAAACCCGGCGACTTTATTCATACTTTGGGAGATGCTCATTTGTATTCAAATCACATAGAACAAGCAAATTTACAATTGACACGTGATTTTAGAAAACTTCCAAAAATGAAAATAAATCCTGAAGTCAAAGATATTTTTGCTTTCAAATACGAGGATTTTGAATTAGAAAATTATGATCCTCATCCACACATTAAAGCGGCAGTAGCCATTTAAAATGAAAGTTTCATTAATTGTTGCTATTGATTTAGAAGGTGGAATTGGAAAAAACAATGACCTTATGTGGCATTTGCCCTCAGACATGAAGTTTTTCAAGGAAACAACTAAAAATCAAATTGTAGTAATGGGAAGAAAAAATTTTGATTCAATCCCTGAAAAATACCGACCTCTTCCAAACCGGTTGAATGTTATTCTGACACGCAATAAAAATTTTACTGCTGATAATTGCCTTGTTTTTCATTCTTTTGAAACGTGTTTAGAACATTTTAAAAATGAAGTCGACAAAACTATTTTTATAATTGGTGGTGGTGAAATTTACAGTATGGCTTTAACATCGACTGTTTTAAAAGAAATGTTTATAACCCATATTGATGGCATATTTGGTGCAGACACCTTTTTTCCGGAGTTTGATGCTTCAAATTGGTCTAAAACTGAAATTGGTTACCAAGAAAAAAATGAAGCTCATTCTAATTCTTTTCGAATTTTTCACTACTCAAGAATTGAAGTTTGAAAATTAATTCTATTGAGGAAAGGGACCAATGTATCTGATGCATGGATTTAATCCAACAAAACATTTGTCTTGAATGTCAAAACTGACTGGTTTTTTTGTAACAATTGGAATAATAAAGTCAGCTTGATTTTGCCAAAGAAATATTTCTTTATCTTCAATTACAGTATAAAATTTCCCTATTTCTTTTGTGTATTTTTTGCGAAGTTCATCAAGACTTATTGTTTTATCTAATCGATAAATTTCACAACTTACATTCTTTGGTATTTTTCCTTTCCAATTTCCATTTTTGTCAAGCGATATAATTTTATCTGAAGCTGTTTCACCTTTAAAATACAGTTTAAATTTTTCACCTGAAAAAGGGGTTTTTAAACCTCTTGACATTTCTTCTGTTGGTTTAGCACCTCCACAATAGGGTTTCCATTTCTCAACATGTATGGCTAATTTTTGGCTATTACAAGAGCTAAAAAATAGAAGAATTGCTATGAATTGAATTGATTTCATATGTATTATTTGCGGAGTAATTGCAGTGCTTTTTCTCTCGCATTTTGGTCGGAGTTAACGTAATCTTGGTAGTTAGGATTTAAAATATTCTTTGTTTCATTTACAACCGTTTCATTTAGCTCTCCAATTTCCAAGAAGCTAATTTTTTTATTTAAAAAAGCTTCTACTGCAATTTCATTTGCGGCATTTAATGCGCATGCACTTGTCCCTAACTCATCCATAACGCGATATGCAAGGTCTAAGTTTTTAAATACCTCACGATTTGGTGCTTCAAAAGTTAAGTTAGGATAATCCATAAAATTAAAGCGCGGAAAATTTGTCGCTAAACGATTTGGGTAACTCAAGGCATATTGAATTGGTAGTTTCATGTCAGGCAAGCCCATTTGAGCCTTCATACTTCCATCTTGAAATTGAATTAACGAATGTACAATCGATTGCGGGTGAACGATTACGTCAATTTGCTCTGGCTTTAAATTAAAAAGCCATTTAGCTTCAATAACCTCTAATCCTTTGTTCATTAATGAAGCAGAATCAATAGTTATTTTAGCTCCCATTGACCAGTTTGGATGTTTTAGAGCTTGTTCTAAAGTTACTTTTTGTAAGTCTGAAATAGAAAATCCTCGAAAAGGACCACCTGAAGCCGTCAAATATATTTTTTCTATTGGATTGTGAAACTCGCCAACTAGGCATTGAAAAATAGCTGAATGCTCAGAATCTACAGGGTAAATATTTACTCCTTTTTCTCTTGCTAATTTTGTAATAAATTCTCCAGCTACAACTAAAGTTTCTTTATTTGCTAAAGCAATGGTTTTTCCCGCTTCGATAGCATGAATTGTTGGTTTTAATCCAGCGTAACCTACAAGTGCCGTAAGAACAGTATGTACATTTGTTGCTTCAACAACTTGACACAATGCGTCTTCTCCACAATAAACATGAATATTTTCTCCCCAAAGAGCATCTTTTACTTTCTGGTAGGAATCCTCATCACCAATAACAACTGTATTAGGTTGATATTTTTTTGCTTGCTCAATTAATAAGTCTGCATTTTTTCCTGCAGTAAGAACTTGTAAGTCAAAATAATCAGGGTGATTTTCTATCACCTCCAGTGCTTGTGTTCCGATCGACCCAGTTGATCCAAGAATAGCAATCCCATTTTTTTCAGACATAGCACAAAAGTAACATTTTGAAAAATGAATTACTTGAATTCACTAAGAAATTAGAAAAAAATCATTCGATACAAGAAACAACTTCATCCCAAGCTCTGACGCTAAAAGTATTATTATTCCAAACTTTTTTGAATGTACTATTCTGAACTAAAATAAATGAGGGAAAGCTTCCTTGAATAGTCTGAATTAAAGGAACGCTATTTTTTATAGTTCTACAGCTTGCAAAACCATTCAACATGCGAGCATATCTAATAGAGTCTTGCTTTGTCCCGTTTACAATTAAGTATTCAGCTTTTATTTTTGTATTTTTTTGATGAATAAGTTTTACTGTTTCTTGAGATTGAATGCAATAAGGGCAATCTGCCAATGCGATAATTAATAAATCGTTATTCTTTGGCAATTCTAACTTCTTCTTAATAAGAACGCCCTCATTCGAAAAATCTCCCTGAAAAATAGGATTAATCGCAAAATAAATTCCAAATGGCAATATAGTAATTAGCGTAATAAATATGTTGCGTATAATTTTAGATGCAGAAATATGCTTAGATAGCAATTTTGCGCAAACGATTCCAATTAAAATTGTGAGTAAATAGGGTATAAATTTACTGAGCGAATATGATAATCCTAAGTTGTTTAGTAATGTTTCCATTAATAAGATTATTATAATTAATGATTAATTAAAAAATAGAATGTGCACTTATTCAACAGTTACAGATTTTGCTAGATTCCTTGGTTGATCTACATTACAACCCCTCATCACTGCTATGTGATAGGAAATAAGTTGAAATGGAATTGTAGCAAGAATAGGAACAAAAAACTCATGAGATTTCGGAATTTCAATATGATAATCAGCAATTTCTTTTAAATGTTCATCTCCTTCTGTTACGATGGCTATAATTTTCCCTTTTCTTGCTTTAACCTCTTGAATATTTGATACAACTTTCTCGTATGAATTTCCCTGAGTTGCAATTACAAAAATTGGCATATTTTCGTCAATCAGAGCAATAGGACCGTGCTTCATTTCTGCGGCAGGATAACCTTCTGCATGAATGTATGAAATTTCTTTTAATTTTAAAGCACCTTCAAGAGCAACAGGAAATAAACTTCCTCTTCCCAAATAAAGTGCATTTGTTACATCTTTAAATTCTAAGGCAATTTTCTCAATATGAGCATTATTTTCTAAGACGCGCTGTACTTTTTCAGGAATAGCTTCCAATTCAGCTATTAATATTCGGAATTCTGATTCACTAATTGTTCCTTTTTTATGCGCTAAGGAAAGAGCAAGTAGACTTAAAATAGTTACTTGGGCAGTAAATGCTTTCGTAGAAGCAACTCCAATTTCAGGTCCAGCATGAGTGTAAGAACCCGCATCCGTGATACGCGAAATAGATGAGCCAACAACATTGCAAATTCCTAAAATAGTAGCCCCTTTAGACTTTGCCAATTCAAGTGCAGCCAATGTATCTGCAGTTTCTCCTGATTGTGAGATTGCAATAACAACATCTTCTTCACTAATAATTGGGTTGCGATAACGAAATTCGCTAGCATATTCTACTTCTACATTTATACGAGCCAATTCTTCAATTAAGTACTCACCAACAAGCCCTGCATGCCAAGATGTTCCACAAGCGACAATAACAAGACGTTTTGCTTGTATCATCTTTTGTTCATACTCTTTTAAGCCACCTAATGAAACCCAACCTTCGCTTGAATTTAATCTTCCACGGAAACAATCATGAATTGATC
>JBILAB010000020.1:0-16289 GCA_044354455.1 Crocinitomicaceae bacterium
AGAAAACCAAGGGTCATCAAAAACTTTTTTAAGCTATTTTTGGCTTTCATAAACTGCATAATTGCACTCAGTTTTTTAAAATTATTTGCAAAGATAGTTAAACTTTGTAAAACAACACTGAAAAAAGTAAAGGGATTTTTTATTGCTTTGAGTTAACTTTTTTATACCATTTTATACCAAGCATAAGTAAAATTGCTAGTCCAAAAAAGCCGAGAGTTGCATAGATCCAATTGATATTATTTTTCAATACTACAAGAAAAACAATTATCACTAAAAACAAGGTTGCAACTTCGTTCCAAATACGTAAAGCGGTGGAAGACCATTTAAATTTTTGCTTGTTTAAATCGAGCATTATTTTTTGACAAATAAAATGATAGACAATTAATAATGCTACAAAAAGTAATTTTGTGTGCATCCAAGGCATTTTTAAAAGTGCTGGATTGAGCCATAGCATCCAAATACCAAAAAAAAGCGTCAGAACCATAGCAGGAGTAGTAATAATCCACCATAATTTTTTTTCCATTATACAAAATTGTTCTTGCAATATTTTTTGCTTTTCAGTATCAAATTTGGTGGATTCAATGTGATAAATAAATAAACGCACGATGTAGAATAAACCTGCAAACCAACTTACTACAAAAATGATGTGTAGTGATTTTATAATATCATATGTCATGCTGCAAAATTAAAGTATTCTTTAGTAAAATTTGTGCTTTTGGAAAAATGAACTTAATATTGTCTTCATGGTAAAGTTCAAAATTTTATTGTTGCTTTTTCTTTTATTAAAAATCACCTCTTTTTTTTCTCAAGAAAGTATGCTTTCAATCGAAGGTATTTACCTTGGAAAAAATCTACTTGTCAGTAATCCCCCTCAAGCTGATGGTTTTGGTTTTTGCGTAAATAAAGTAACCGTAAATGGAGAAGTTTTGCCAGCTACTATTCAAAAAGCAAATTTTGAAATTGATTTTTCATTATTTAATATAAAGTTAAGGGAACAACTTTTTATCGTCCTTGAGCACAATGAAGGTTGTGTTCCAAAATTTGTTAATCCAGAGGTTTTACTCCCGAAGAGTACATTTATTTGTCAAAAAATTAGTGCGACAAAAAATGGATTGATTTCCTGGACTACCACTAATGAAAATGAAATAATAGATTTTGCAATAGAGCAATTTAAATGGAATAAATGGGTAAAGGTTGGAGAAGTTCGAGGAAATGGAGGACAAGGATTAAACAATTATACTTTTCAGATTATAGCTCATTCCGGTAAAAATAGAGTGCGAGTTTCACAAATTGACAATACCGGTGTAAAGAGGTTTTCACCTGAAACATCATTCAATTCTCTTTCAGAAGTCGTGAAAAAATCTCCAGCGAAAGTGAGAGATTATATTTACTTCAAAGCAAACCAAAAAGCGGTAAAAAGTAAATTTGAATTGTACGATGCATTTGGTAATTTATTGAAAGTTGGATTTTCAGATCTCGTAGATTGTAGAAATCTCGTAAATGGCGTCTATTTCATTAATTTTGATAACACAACCGAGAAATTTATTAAGGTAGGAAAATGATAAAAAAAATCGAGCATCTTGGTATTGCAGTTAATAGCTTAGATGAGGCAATACCTTTGTATGAAAGATTATTGCAAACAACTTGCTACAAAACAGAATCCGTTTCCTCTGAAGGTGTTAACACTGCTTTTTTTCAAATCGGCGAAGCTAAGATTGAACTCTTAGAAGCAAGCAATCAAAATTCTCCAATTGCAAAGTTTTTGGCGAAAAGAGGAGAAGGATTTCACCACGTAGCCTTTGAAGTTGATGACATTGAAGAAGAACTTGCCAGACTTCAAAAATTAGACTTTATTTTACTTCATCTTAGCCCAAAAGAAGGCGCAGACAATAAAAGAATCGCTTTTATGCATCCGAAATCTACAATGGGCATGCTAATTGAACTTTGCCAAGATAATATTTCTAAATACTAATATTTTTATAGGAAAATCTCTAACTTAAATTATTTTTAAGGAATATGAGATTATGACAATTCTATGACACTAATACTTGAAATGTAACGATCTTTGCAGAGAAATATATTGATTAATCTGTGCTCAAGAATCTCCACACAATTGCATTTACTCACCGGACAATGACGGTGACAAATATTGGCTTATTGCACATTGAAAAAGAAGCACAAAAAGATCGGCTTTCAGCTCTAAAGGCAATTTTTAACTTTGAGGAATTGTATTTTTTATCCACTTGTAATCGTGTTGAATTAACATTCCTTACGAAAGAAAAAACCAAGTTTTCTTTAACAAAAGAACTTTTAAAAACACTTTATCCTTCTTTTCAAGAAGATCAAATAGACGATTTTTCAAACTCAGCAGAACATTATTCCGCTACAGAAGCTATAAATCATGCTCTTTCAGTTGCAGCTTCAATAGATTCAATGATTGTTGGAGAAAGGGAAATTATTACTCAAGTAAGAACCGCCTACGATCACTGCAGAGATAGTGGTTTAACGGGTGATGTGTTGCGCTTACTTTTTCGCCATGTTATAGAAACAGCAAAAAAAGTATATACGAAGACAAGTATTGCCACAAAACCTGTTTCTGTTGTTTCATTGGCTTATCACCAACTCAAAAAAATAAACCTTCCATTAAATGCGCGCATTTTAATAATTGGTTCCGGAACGACAAATACAACAATGGGGCGCTTTTTAAAAAAACATGGCTTCCGAAATTTTGTTATTTTCAATCGCACTTTAAATAATGCGCAAGTATTAGCAAAAGAATTACAATGTGAGGCGTTTGCTCTAAGTGAATTAATAAATTACAAGAAGGGTTTTGATCTTATTTTATCTTGTACTGGCGCTGATCACCATGTAATTTCTCCTTCCTTGTACACCGATCTTTTACAAGGTGAAACTGAAAAAAAGACAATAATAGATATCGCAATTCCACAGGACTTAAGCCCTAGTATCATAGAAAAGTATGCTGTAAATCATATTTCTGTAGATTTTCTTCAGAAAATTTCGAACCAAAATTTAAAAGAAAGAGGTAAAGAAGTTGAGCATGTTATTGAAATTATTTCGGTTGCTCTTGAAGAATTTGAATTTATTTTAAAAGAACGTTCTGTAGAAATCGCTATGAAGTCTGTGCCCAGTCAAGTGAAAGAAATTAAAAAAAATGCTGTCAATGCTGTCTTTAAAGACGAAATTGAGGGTATGGATGAACATTCAAAAAAAGTGCTAAAGAAAGTAATTGGATACATGGAAAAAAAATACATAAGTGGCCCAATGAAATTAGCAAAGGAAATCATTTTAAAAAATGCCAATTAACCAGCATATTCGAATTGGAACCCGAGGAAGTGATCTTGCCTTGTGGCAAGCAAATTTTGTAAAAGGGGAATTGGAGAAGTTAGGAAGTACCGTTGAGATAAAAATTATTAAAACTCAAGGGGACCTAATTCAAGATTTAAGTTTTGATAAATTAGAAGGGAAAGGATTTTTCACGAAAGAAATTGAAGAAGCCCTCATCGCAAATGAAATTGATCTTGCAGTTCACTCGCACAAAGATTTAGAGACAAGTTCACCAGAAGGCTTAATGATTGCTGCAGTATCTGATCGGGAAAATCCTGCAGAATTACTTTTGATTCGCAAAGAAGCACATGCTCCAAATGAAACTTGGGAATTGAAGAAAAATGCAGTTATTGGATCGTCTTCAGCACGAAGAAAATCGCAAGTGCTAGCTCTTAGGCCAGACCTGCAACTGAAAGATTTACGTGGAAATGTCCCTACGCGCATTGAAAAATTAAGAAAAGGAGAATACGATGCAATTCTTTTAGCAAAAGCTGGAGTGAATCGTTTAGGACTTGATTTAGGAGACCTGATTCAAATTAATTTATCTCCCAGAGAATTTATTCCAGCTCCATCTCAAGGTGTTTTAGGATATCAAATTCGAACTGATGATGTGGACCTTAGTCTTTTGTTAAGAAACCTCAACAATGAAAAAATAGAGAATGAAATTAAGGTAGAAAGAAAAGTTCTCCAACTAATGAATGGCGGTTGTCAACTTCCACTTGGCGTTTATTTTGACGGCAAATTTGTTTATGTTTCTTATGCTCCATCATCATTAAGTGTTGCAAGATATTTTAAGTTTGAATATAGTAATGACATAAACTTTGCTGAAAAAATTGTGGCGCACCTTAAAAATTTCTGAGCTGTGAAAAGGATTTTTATTTCAAAAAATGAAGACGACGTAGGTGATTTCGGGCAGTTTTGTGAAGAAAATAAATTGACTTTAATTGCAAAATCCCTCATCACTTTTGAAGCAGTAGATTTTAAATTAACAAGCGAATTTGACTGTGTGTTTTTTTCAAGTATTCGTGCAGCAATATTTTTTTTAGAGAAAAATCCCGTTTTATCAAATAAGGTAGTTTTTGCCTGTAGCGGAAAAGAAACCGCAAAAAAACTTTCTGAAATAAGTATTGCTTGTTCTTTTATTGGCTCCGAATCTGGAAATCCTGAAAAAGTAAGTCTTGATTTTGCGAAGTGGCTAGGAGGACGAAACGTTTTATTTCCACATTCCAATCTTTCAAAGTTCTCTGCACTTCAATATCTTAGTAAAAGCCAATTTAAAACAATACAAGTATATAATACAAATAGTATTCCTTCTGAGATTCCAAATTGCGATGTTTATGTTTTTACAAGTCCTAGTAACCTTTCTTCTTTTTTAACAAACAATAAAATTCCAAATAATGCAGAAATTATAGCTTATGGTCAAAGCACAAAAAAACAGTTGGATTCTTTAAATATAGCTTGTTTAGTGGTTCTAAAAAATGCAACTTTATATGATTTAAAAAAGGAATTATCAAGGTGTTTTATATTAAGAAAAGAATAAATTTTAAATGATTTTTTTTTAAAATGATTAACTAAATAAAAAAAAATACTATTTTTGACCCAACAATTTAAATAACAACTAAAACAATTCTTAATTTTTTCCCTATGAAAAAAATAATTAGCTCTCTAGCCATTGCATTAACATTGACAATTGGCTTCACAGGAATTAGCAATGCACAAGATTCAACTGCTGCACAAGAAGAAGTTTCAACTGCTGCACAAGAAGGAAGTGCAACAAGTAAAACAGCAGATGAGGAGAAACTTGAATTAACATTTGTTCAAACTCTAAAACAAAAATATATTGAAGGGGATGTTCTTTGGATGACTCCCGTTTTAATTTGTATGATAATAGGTATGGCTTTGTCTATAGAACGAGTAGTATATTTAAACTTAGCTACTATCGACACAAAGAAATTTTTAAATGATGTTGATGCTTCTATGAAAGCTGGAGGAGTAGATGCTGCAAAAGAATTGTGTAGAAATACACGTGGACCTATTGCATCTATTTTTTACCAAGGTTTAGATCGTTCAGGAGAAGGAATTGACATGGTAGAAAAATCAGTTGTTGCATATGGTGGAGTCCAAATGGGTAATTTGGAAAAAGGATTGTCATGGTTGCAATTATTTATTGCTCTTTCTCCAATGCTAGGATTCTTAGGAACTGTTATTGGAATGATTCAAGCATTTGATAAAATTGTTGAGGACGGACAAGTTTCTCCAACAACAGTTGCCGATGGTATCAAAGTGGCCCTTCTTACAACAGTATTTGGTTTGATTGCTGCAATTGTCTTACAAATTTTTTACAATTACATCACATCAAAAATTGATGGATTGGTTAATGAAATGGAAGATGCATCAATTTCATTAATTGATATGTTGCTTAAAAATAAATAATCGATTTAATTGATCTAAATCTTCATAAGATGAATGCAACTAAACTAAATTTAATTTCTCGGATTTTCCAATACCTTTCTATAGCAATTGGCGTCATTTTAAGTGTATTGATTCTTATATCTGGTCCTGCTGTTACTGATGGAAAAGAGGCCTTAGAAAAGTTTCGCGAGAGTGCTGAAATGAACGCAGCTATATATTTTATGCTTTTTATTCTATTCGCTGGTGGGGCAATGGTAATAGGCTTTTTTATATTCCAAATAATTCAAAGCCCTAAAAGAACAATACTTTCAATTATTGGTATTGTTATTTCCCTAGTTATTTATATGATTTTTTACCTTTTAGGAACTACTGATACTACTGATACTTTAGCACTTAGAAATCCTGTTTCTGACGGAGTTGTTTTAACAACGACCGCTGGATTATACACAATTGGTGTAACGCTTTTTGTGGGCTTCGTAGTTATAATTGCTGGACCATTTATGGGTCGACTTAGAAAATAATAGACCATGGCAAAAAGAGATATTCCTGAAATTAATGCTGGATCAATGGCAGATATTGCCTTTCTTTTGTTGTTGTTTTTTTTAGTAACAACGACAATGGATAAAGATCAGGCTTATATTAGAAGTATTCCCAAAAAAATTGACTTGCCACCAATGGATAATAAAGTTCAGGAACGAGATATATTAGCAATAAAAGCAAACAATCAAAACCAACTAATGGTTCGTAATAGTATTTTTAGAGATCCAGATAAAATTTCTGATTTCATTCTAAAATTCTATCAAACGAATGAAAAAAATAATGATGTAGCCAATAACTTTCCAATGTATTCTACAACAAGCATAAGCTTATGTGATCAGAATATGGCTCTTTTAGAAAATCAATTAGAAGAAGCAGAGCAAAAAGGCGCAACAGATCAGGCAAAATTCTTTCAAAGCTCTTATGAAGAGTGGAATAAGAAAAAAAGGGCGATACAACTTTATGGAAAATCTGAAATTCGTGAACTAAGTGTTCAAGCTCATATTCGAATTGAAGTTCAACAAGGTACTGCATATTCTATTTTTGCACAAATTCACAATGAAATAGAAGAGGCATTATTTGAGTTGCGAGAAAAAGAGTGTAATCGTTTGTTTAGTGAACAATATTCAATTTTAAAAAGAAGAACTGCTCAAGATAGCGATCCAAAAGATAAAGATAAAATAGCACTGCTAGAAATACTTTATCCTGCTAGGATTATTGAAGTAACTCCAAAAAATTAATATTATGTCTAAGTTTAAAAAAGAAGGAAGTGGTGGAGCTCCAGCCATGAATACAGCCTCTCTTCCAGATATCGTTTTTATGCTTTTATTTTTCTTTATGGTTGCGACTACTAGTAAAGAAACAGATCCTACAGTTGAATTTGAATCGCCAACTGGAACCAAAACAATGGATTTGACACCTTACAAACAACGTTCTGAAATTGATTTTTTATACCTTGGTACTCCAAGAAATCCAAATAGAGCAAATGCATTTAAAATGGGTTTTGCTTTGTCATTAGATAATGTCGTGCAAGCAACCCCTGACGGATTATACCCGACAAATGCAGTTGGAAGATGGAAGAAAGACAAGTTTTCTCAAAAGCCAGCAAGAATGTCTGCTCCAATTGAAGCTGTTATTACTTGTTTGAAAGCCGATAAAAATGCTCCTTCTGGATTGATTTTTGATATTCGAAAGGAATTACAAGAAATTGAGGCCCTCACTATTGCCTACTCCGTTCGGGATAAGGGAAATATCTAAGTCTCAAATTTTGATCTGATTTAGACTAAGGTGCTATAAAAACGATCTAAAATCATATTTGCAATTCGTTTATCTAAATTCACTTTTTCTGATAAATAAAAATCAAATTCAGCATCTGTAAACAAGCCCGTTACCATTCCTAATAATTGCGCGCGAAAAGCCAATTGCTTGGAAGTAAATAATTTCAATTGATTTTGCTTTTTTAGTAATGAGGAGTTGGCGCTTACAATATATTGTACATGAATATTAGAGTTAAAAAACACAATAAGTATTGTATGTTGGTACTTTAAAATTGGACGAATTGTTGTATTTTGAAATTGTTCAATAGGTGTTTGCTCACTTTTTACTGTAAGAATTTCCTCTCGAAGTCCAAGTAATTTGTCTTCTTTACGCATAATTTTATATTGAATTATCCTTTTTTACTTCTACAGTTGCAGAAGGACTTACAAATTGCTGAATATAATCAACAAATCGTTCTTCTTTTGGATGCTGTGTGAAAATAAGTTGTCGGCATTTTGGGAGACTTTCAGCCAAACGCGCAATAAAACCTTTCATTCCCTTACTTATTTGTACATCCATTTGTAAAACAATAAATAATTTTAATTTGGCGATATTAAATCCATTTTGGAAGTAGAGTTCGCAAATCCGTTTTGTAGTTCCTACAATTACCTCAGTGCCATCAAATAGATCGTTTCTCTGCTTCAACTTGCTCCCTTTGTCGAAAACCAAGTCAATCGTTAAATCAATTTCTTTTGTTGCTTTTTCAAGAACTTCATGAATAGATTTCGCATCATCATCTGTCAAACACAAAACTAAGGCACGTGGAGAACCTTCTTCTGCTTTAGGTACAAAAGCTTTGATAAAATTTGGGATTGCAGGAATGTATTCTTCTGGCTGTGATATGCCAATAACGGATATTCCAGACTTTAATTTTTTTAGTATCTCTTGCTCATAAGATTCCATACTACTTTTCTCAGCTCTTTAATTTTATATTTTCTTTGTGTCTTTTAGAATCGCGCAGGGTCTTCTTTTCGATGTTTTTTTCAAAAGCAGCAGTTAAATTGATGCCTGTTTGATTTGCCAAGCAGATAAGCACAAATAAAATATCTGCGATTTCATCGCCTAAATCTTGAGATTTTTCAGTTGGTTTTTCACTTTGTTCACCATAGCGCCTAGCGACAATTCTTGCAAGTTCACCAACCTCTTCCATTAAAAGTGCTGTATTAGTAAGCTCATTAAAATAACGAACACCAACTTTTTTGATCCATTCATCAACTACTACTTGGGCTTGATTGATCGTAATTTCAGACATGAAATCTTATTTTAATTTTGAAATAAAGGTAAGGAAATAAGAGCGAAGAACGAGTAATAAATCCAGAATAAAAATGGTGAGAAGATAAATAAAAAAAGACCTTCCATTATCCATTTCTTTTTTCGAAATTTGCTAAGAACTAAAAGATGGAAAAACTTCAAAATTTTATTGATGGAAAGTATATCTCACCTAAAAACGGAGGTTACTTGGATAATTATGAGCCTGCAACAGGGAAAGTCTATTCCTTAATTCCAGATTCTGATTCTGAAGATGTTGAATTAGCTGTAAAAGCAGCAGAGAAAGCTTTTCCAATATGGTCAAGTATGTCACTTGAAGAACGCAGTAAAATCCTTGTGAAAATCTCAGAGGGAATTGAAAAAAGAATGGATGAATTTGTTGCCGCAGAGAGCAGAGATAATGGAAAACCTCTGCATTTAGCTGCACAAGTTGACATTCCACGTTCTGTTTCTAATTTTCATTTTTTCGCAACAGCAATTCTTCATTTTGCCTCAGAATCCCATTACATGGAAGGCACAGGAATTAATTATACAACAAGAAAACCGATTGGTCTTGTTGGCTGTATTTCTCCTTGGAATTTGCCTTTATATCTTTTTTCATGGAAAATTGCTCCCGCTTTAGCTGCAGGGAACTGTGTGATTGCAAAACCTTCTGAAATAACTCCCTATACTGCTTTTCTTCTTGGAAAAGTAGCACAAGAAGCTGGACTTCCAGACGGAGTGTTAAACATTGTTCATGGTACTGGACCAAAAGCAGGTGATGCAATTGTTAGACACCCAAAAATTAAAGCAATTTCTTTTACCGGGGGAACACAAACAGGAGCATATATTTCACAAGCCACTGCACCAATGTTTAAAAAACTTTCTCTCGAATTAGGTGGAAAGAATGCAAATATTATTTTTGCTGATTGTGATTTTGAAGATATGTTGAGTACAACTATTCGGTCTTCTTTTTCAAATCAAGGGCAAATCTGCTTGTGCGGCTCACGAATATTTATTGAAAGAGCCATTTATACAAAATTTAGAGATGCCTTTGTAGCAAAAATTATAAAAACAAAAGTTTCTTATCCTACTGATCCTGAAGCAAAGTTGGGTGCTATTGTTTCTGAATCTCACTTAGAAAAAATACTTTCCTACATAGAATTAGCGAAAGAAGAAGGTGGAACAATCATAGCAGGCGGAAAGCGCGTTAAATTGTCCGCTCCTTATGATGAAGGTTATTATTTAGAGCCAACAATAATTGAAGGATTAGTTTATACCTGTAGAACAAATCAAGAAGAAATATTTGGTCCTGTCGTTACGATTACTCCATTTGATTCAGAAGAAGAGGTGTTAATGATGGCGAATTCAACAGAATATGGATTAGCAGCAACACTTTGGACCAACGATTTAAAAAGAGCTCATCGTGTGGCAGATAAACTCCAAACAGGAATTGTTTGGGTTAACGACTGGCTTGTGCGCGATTTAAGAACACCATTTGGAGGTGTTAAATCATCTGGCGTTGGGAGAGAAGGCGGTTGGGAAGCATTGCGATTCTTTACTGAAGCAAAAAATATTTTTATTAAATACTGATATTTTTCTCACTAAAAAGCTAAGAAAAGTTGAAATAATCTTATTTCAAAATCCCTTCAAGTCCCAAAATAAAAGCATAAACTTTCGCAACTTCTAAGCGTTCATTTGACCTTCCTGAACCTCCGCCATGACCAGCATCCATATTGCAATCAAAAATCAAAGGATTTGCCGAAGTTTTGTATTCTCTCAATTTTGCAACATATTTCATCGGTTCCCAATACTGAACTTGAGAATCATGATAGCCAGTTGTCACGAACATTGCAGGATAGTCCATTTTATGAATATTATCATAAGGAGAATACTTCAACATGTAATAATATGCTTCTGGGTCATTTGGATTTCCCCATTCTTCAAATTCACCAGTTGTCAATGGAATAGATTCATCCAACATCGTAGTTACAACATCTACAAACGGCACTTGGGAAACAATTCCTTTCCATAAATAAGGAGCAAGATTTACAATTGCGCCCATTAATAATCCGCCTGCACTTCCGCCTTGAGCATAAATTTTTTCTTTATCACAATATCCCATGTGTCCGATAAATTCGGCAGCATTGATGAAATCTGTAAAAGTATTCATCTTTTTCTGGAGTTTTCCGTCTTCATACCAAGTTTCCCCCATGTATTTACTGCCTCTAATGTGTGCTGAAGCAAAGACAAATCCTCTGTTTAATAAACTGATTCTAAGAGCACTGAAGCCATCAGGAATTGTATATCCGTAAGAACCATAGCCATACAGCAAACAAGGTGCTGTTTTTAAGTCGATTCCTTTTTTATAAACAATAGAAACTGGTATTTTTTCCCCATCATTGGCTGTAGCCCAAATTCTTTGAGATTCATAATCTGAAGATTTAAAGGATGGATCCATAAGTGATTTTTCAAACCATACTTTCTTCGTATTGCTTGCCATGTTGTATTGAAAAATTGTTGACGGAGTGGTCATTGAGTTGTAAGAGTAGAAAATCTCATCACTCATATAATCGTCATTTAATCCTAAATTTAAAGAATATGTTTCTTCATCGATAGATATATAGGAATCTAAGCCACTTGATAAATTCCGTAATTTAATTTTTCTGAGTCCATTGTTGCGTTCTTCAAGGACAAGGAAATTCTTAAATGTAGAAATCCCCTCAATTAAAGTTTCAGGATTCACTGGAATTAGAACTTGACATTGCTCTAGATTTCTAGGAAAAGATTTTGCAAATAAAACTTTTCTATTTGGTGCATCCTGATTTGAAAGAATGTAAAATCCATTTAGATGGTGAGCCACTTGATACAAATGATCTTTGCGCCTTGGAAGAAATACCATTAGCGGTTCTTTTGTATTATTTGCATCAAGGAACCATGTTTCTGAACTTGTGGAACTATAGGAACTAACAAAAATATATTTATCTGTTATTGTTTTTTCCAATCCAACAGAAAATTTCTCGTCCTCCTCTTGGTAAATCAAAACATCTGATTTACTATCAGTCCCTAAAACATGCATATATACTTGATACTCTCGAAGAGTCTGAGGATCTTTTTTAATGTAATAAACTGTTTTATTATCATTTGCCCAGACTACACCGCCACTTGTTTCTTCAATTTTATCAGCTAAATATTTGCCAGATTTATTTTCTCGGAAAGTAATTGAATATTTTCTGCGACCTATAAAATCCTCACTCACTGCAAGTAATTCGTTATTTGGCGAAGGCGACCAATCTGCTAAATCATAAAAACCAGCATCTTTTGCTCTTTCATTTTCATCAAAGAAAACAAGCTCCTTGTTTTTTTCCAATAAGATTATTTGTTGATAATCTTTGCCATCCGTATTTTTCATTTGGTATTTTTTACCATTTAAAATAAAGGGTGCAGAAACTTCATTTGGATTAATGCGCTTGTCAAATTCTGTCATTAAAGAATTTATTAATGGCTGCAAGGGTTTAAAGTAGTCGCTGGCGTATTCATTTTCCTGCTTTAAATTTTCTAAAACAGCTTTGCTGTCACGTTCATTCATCCAATAATAATCATCAGAACGATTGTGTCCATGAATTGATAAAATTTTTGAATTTTTTGGTGCAATGAATTTCGGTGCTTGAGCGAACATATAAAGTGGAATAAATGTTATGATAATTAATTGTAGCTTATACATAAATAGAGTTTGCCTACAAAAGTAAACAATATCTTAATCGAATGTCTTAACTTTATAGCGTGAAAAAAATTTATAAATACCTTCTTAATACTTTACCACGCCCCCTTCTAATTCGCTTAAGTTATATTTTTAAAACTTTTGCACCAATACTTTACCGAGGAAACAATGTTGAATGTCCAGTTTGCGAAAAGAAATTTTCTAAGTTCTTATCTTACGGTTCAAATGTAGCACACCGAGAAAATGTTTTGTGTCCTTATGATTTAACGCTAGAAAGGCACCGTTTGATGTACTTATATCTAAAACAAGAAAGTAATTTTTTTACCGCCGAGAATCTTAGTGTTTTACACATGGCACCTGAGCAGTGTTTTATCGATCGCTTTAAAAAACAAAAGAATCTCAATTATTTAACTGCAGATATTGAGTCTCCAATAGCGGATCTTCATTTTGATTTACATGAAATTCCACTAGAAGACAATTGCTTTGATGTTGTTTTCTGCAATCATGTAATGGAGCACGTAGAAAATCCACTTCAATGCATGAAAGAACTTTATCGTGTTATGAAAAAAGGAGGATGGGCGCTTATGCAGGTTCCTCAAGACTTTAATAAAGACCT
Source organism: Crocinitomicaceae bacterium (assembly GCA_044354455.1). GTDB lineage: Bacteria > Bacteroidota > Bacteroidia > Flavobacteriales_D > Crocinitomicaceae > UBA952. The sequence continues at coordinate 13,197 of JBILAB010000020.1, forward strand.
TACTTACGAAGATGCAAGTATTACAAGTCCCAAAGAACGCGAAAAACATTTCTGGCAGAAAGACCATTTACGCCTATTTGGGAAAGATTATCCTCAATGGTTAGAAAAAGCTGGATTTAGGGTCGATGAATTTGATTTAAACAAGCATTTTGACAAAAATGAAATTAATCGTTTTCGCCTAATGCAAGGAGAAATATTGTACATTGCTAAAAAATAACAAATGAAACACTACATTCTTATATTACTGACTTATTTTTTTACCTCTGGTTTCTCACAAAAAAACCTATTTATTACTATCGAACCTCAATTTAATGGTGTGGATTTGCAAATGAATACGCAATATACTGCTGCAGATGGAAAAGCGCTAAAATTAGATCACTTTGATTATTACATTTCAAATATAATAATTACACATGATGGTGGACAAACAACCAGTGTTGAAACCCCGGTATTTCTTGTTGAGCCACAAAATCATATACTATATTTAGGGTATAGAAATTGGAAGGATATTGAAAAAATAAACTTTTTAGTTGGAGTTCCAAAACCTATGAATACACAAAATGGTGCTGAAGCAGCAGATATTTCTACTTATCCAGAAACTAATCCCTTAAGTTTTCAGTCTCCCTCAATGTATTGGGGATGGCAAGCAGGATATATGCACATGATAATCGGAGGAAATTCCGATGGGAATAATGATGGGAATCCTGAATCCTATTTTGAAATTCATAATTTAGGGAATACCAATCAGCAACAAGTTGAGATGAACATTATAGAAACTAATACTTCTTCAGAACAAATAGATCTTAATATCATTTGTAATGTAAACCGATGGGTAGAAAGCATTCCCTTGAGTACTGTTGGAGTGCTTCATGGAGAAAATGGCGTTAATGAAACTATTTTACAAAACGTACTTTCTAAGACTGTCTTTACACAAAGTGCCACTGCAACAATTCAAGATATAAATCCCATAGTTTTTAATTGCTTCGGAAAGAAAAATGGCCTAGATATAAATTGGGTAAATTTAGAAAATGGGAAATCCATTAAATTATTAGATCAAACTGGTAAAGTGCAGAAAAGTGCAGAAAAGGAAACAACATCTGGTTCACTGTCTTGGGATAACTTAAGTTCGGGGTTTTATTTTGTAGAACTTTTGAATAAAACGAATCAAATTGTTGTGTCTAAAAAAGTAATGGTCTACTAAATTTCCATTTTTTTTATGAAATCGACTGTTGCACTTTTATGTATATTTTTAGTAAGTGGCTTCATTCTCATTCGATGTCATGTCTTAAAAACAATTGATCCAAACTTAGTAATTGTGGTACCTACGCCTTCTGATAATTTACAATCAGATGCAAAAATTGCTTTGGGTAGAAGCTTATTTTTTGACAAGCGCTTGTCCTTAGATGGAACTATTTCATGTGCAACATGCCACGACCCTAAAAAAGGTTTTAATGATCAATTAAGAAAAAGTATCGGCATAAATGGACAGAAAACAGAACGAAATGCTTCAAGTATTCTAAATGCTGCATTTTTAAAAACTGCCATGTTTGATGCCCATTTAGCAACATTGGAAATGCAGGTAATTGTTCCACTTCAAGAAAAAACAGAAATGGGACACAATATGAAAGAACTTATTCCTCAACTTAGAAAAATAAAGGAATACCAAGATGCTGCAAAGAAAATTTTTAACCGCGATTTTGATGCTTACGTATTAACTCGGAGTATTTCTGCATTTGAGCGTTCTCTTGTTTCTATGAACAGTCGCTTTGACCAATATCAAAATGGGAATAAAAATAGTTTATCAAAAGATGAACTTGCAGGATGGAAACTATTTTCTGAAAAACTATATTGTATCGCTTGTCATACGCAACCCTATTTTACAACATTTGTTGCTGAAAACAATGGTTTATACGCCAGTTATGAAGGAAAAGAAGACCAAGGACGCTTTCGTATTCACAACGATTCGTCAGATATTGGAAAATTTAAAGTTCCGTCATTGAGAAATGTTGCCTTGAGTTTTCCATACATGCATGATGGAAGCATTTCCTCGTTAGAAGATGTAATAGAGCACTATTCAAAAGGCGGAAATAGACACCCTTTACAAAATGAAAGTATTGTGGAATTTAAGATTAGTGCCACTGAAAAAAAACAACTCGTTTCTTTTTTGAAATCTTTAACAGATACATCCTACATTCAAAGAATGAATTTCTAAAGATTATTCTTTGATAAATCTTGTTGAGTAAGGCCTATCAGATTCATCGATACAAGTAATAAAATACAAACCTGGAAGTAAATCTGCAACATCGATTTCTCCAAGAAGATTTATCGCCCTTGAGCCAATAGTCTGACCGCTTGAGCTCGTAATAGTAATATCCTTTATAATTGCAGAATTTAAGCACTGAACTTTTATAGTTGTTCCGGCTGGATTTGGAGAAATACTTACTAAAGGTTCTTGATTTTCTGCTAAGCCTAACTCTGAATTATCCTTGTAAACACGAATATAATCGATTTGCATTTCTGCAGGAAAAATAGTGCTTGTAGAGGGTGATCCAGGCCAATTTCCTCCAACTGCAATGTTTAATAAGATGAAAAATGGCAAGTGGAATTCTTCTTTATTTCCAATTCCATTTGTGATATTTACACTATAATAAGGATTATTATCTACAAGCCAAGTCATTGTCGTAGGTGTCCAAACAAATGCATATTGGTGGAATAAGGTAGGGTCTAAACCATAAGAGCCACCGTGGTATCTGTGACCAAGACTGTCAAAATGGAAAGTGCCATAATTTTGGTATTCATTTCCAATGTGCTCCATAATATCAACTTCTCCGCACGCAGGCCAAGATACTTGGCTAATATTTGCTCCCAACAACCAAAATGCTGGCCAAAGACCTTGTCCCATTGGAACCTTTATTCTCGCTTCAATTCGCCCATAACGAAACTCGAATTTTCCTTTTGAAATCATACGAGCAGAAGAATACTGACTATTAAATATCGGTTCATTTTTTGCCCTTATTTTCAATAAGCCATTTTCAATAAAACTATTACTTGGAGAATTTGTATAGTATTGGAGTTCGTTATTACCCCAACCGC
>JBILAB010000160.1:0-4306 GCA_044354455.1 Crocinitomicaceae bacterium
TTTTCTCCTGCAGCAATCTTAATTTGCTCTTTTATGAGATCAAAATTAATTACCTCTTCAGTGATCGTATGTTCTACTTGAATTCGCGTATTCATTTCCATAAAATAGAAATCGCGATTTTTATCCACAAGAAATTCTACAGTTCCAACTCCTTCATACTTTACAGCTTTTGCTGCTTTTATTGCTGCAACTCCCATTCTTTCGCGCAGTTCATCTGTCATAAATGGAGATGGCGTTTCTTCCACTAATTTTTGATGACGACGCTGAATAGAGCAGTCTCTTTCTGATAAATGGCAAGCATTTCCATATTGATCTCCCGCAATTTGAATTTCAATGTGTCGTGGTTCAAGAATGTATTTTTCCATGTACATTCCATCATTTCCAAAAGCTGCAGCAGATTCTTGTCTTGCAGAATCCCAAGCTGATTCTAATTCAGATTCTTCCCACACAATTCGCATGCCCTTTCCGCCACCTCCAGCTGTTGCTTTGAGAATAACAGGGTATTTGATTTCTTTTGCTATTTTTTTTGCTTCAGGAATTGAGGTCAATAAGCCCTTTGAGCCAGGAATGCAAGGAACTCCGGCTTTTATCATAGTTGCTTTTGCAGATGCTTTATCGCCCATTCCTGCGATTTGCTCCGGTAAAGCGCCAATAAATTTGATGCCGTGTTCTTGACAGGCCTTTGAGAACTTTTCGTTTTCAGAAAGGAAACCATATCCAGGATGAATTGCATCTGCATTGGTGATTTCTGCAGCTGCCAAAATATTAGGAATCGACAAATACGATTTTGCACTCATTGGTGGACCAATACAAACAGCTTCATCAGCAAAGCGAACAGGCAAACTGTCTTTATCTGCTGTAGAATAAACGGCAACCGTTTTAATCCCCATTTCTTTACACGTTCGAATAATTCTTAAAGCTATTTCCCCGCGATTTGCTATTAATATTTTATTAAACATCCCTGATTTTTTGGTTATATGCTTTTAAGATGGGTCAACCAAAAATAAAGGTTGATCATAATCCACAGGACTTGCATTATCAACAAGCACTTTCACGATTTTCCCAGAAATCTCAGCTTCAATTTCATTAAAGGTTTTCATAGCTTCAATGATACACAACTTATCTCCTTTTTGAATATTGGATCCTACCTCTACAAATGCTGGTTTATCTGGACCTGCTGTTCGGTAAAAAGTTCCAATCATTGGAGATTTTATCGTGATGTACTTCGCGTCATTCGCTTCCTCAACGGTATTTGTTGGAGCACTTGGTGCTACAGACATCGAAACTGGCGCTGCAGCAGGAAGTATTTGTTGACTTGGCGCTGCTTGCTGCATGTAAATAGGTTGCTCAGATTGCGTGTTTACACCACCTTTGATAATTACTTTAAATCCTTCGCGTTCGATTTCAACTCTCCCAATACCTGTTTTAGATACAAGTTTAATTAGGTCTTTAATTTCTTCTAAATTCATTGCTATGATTTTTTATAAAGTTAAACTTATTATGAATTGTAAGCCCATTTTAAATAAATCGAGCCCCAAGTAAATCCTCCACCAAAGGCAGAGAGTATAATGTTATCGCCTTTTTTTAGCTGTTTTTCATAATCCCACAAACACAAAGGTAAAGTGCCCGCAGTTGTATTTCCATATTTTTGAATATTTATCATGACTTTATCATTTGAAACACCCATTCTATTTGCTGTTGCGTCTATAATTCTAAGATTTGCCTGATGAGGCACCAACCAAGCAACATCCTCACTGCTAAGATTATTTTTTTCCATGATTTCTGCCGAAACGTCTGCCATTTTAGTAACTGCAAATTTAAAAACTTGAAGCCCTTCTTGTTTGACAAAATGCATCTTTTTTTCAACGCTATCAATAGTTGCAGGATTTACAGAACCTCCACCCTGCTGAATAAGAAATTCTCTTCCTGAGCCATCTGTTCTTAGAATATGATCTTGAATTCCAAGTCCCTCCTCGTTTGGTTCTAATAAAACTACACCTGCTCCATCACCAAAAATTATGCAGGTTGTGCGATCGGTATAATCAACTATTGAGGACATTTTATCAACTCCAACAACAAGTACTTTTTTATACCTGCCATTTTCAATAAATTGCGAAGCAGTTGTTAGCGCAAATAAAAACCCTGAGCAAGCAGCCAAGAGATCAAAGCCCCAAGCATTTTTCATTCCAACTTTATCACATAAAATATTTGCAGTACTTGGAAACAAATGATCTGGAGTAACACTTGCTAAAACAACTAACTCAATTTCGAGTGGATCAATATTTTTTTTCTTCAGCAAACTTTTTACAGCTTCCGCAGCCATATCAGAAGTAGCGCCATTTTTCATGATTCTTCGTTCCTTAATTCCTGTTCGTGTTGTTATCCACTCATCAGAAGTGTCAACAATTTTAGCGAGGTCTTCATTGCTTAAAACATGCTCAGGAACATATCCTTGAACGCCCGTAATAGCAGCAGTTATTTTATTCATAAATTAATTAAAAGCATCGTTAACTTTCATTGCTAAACCAGAGCTTGCAACCTCATGAGCATGCAAAATCATATTTTTAACAGCAATGTCATTGGAAATTCCGTGGCCAATAATAACATTTCCCTTTACACCTAAAATTGGAGTCCCACCATAATTCTCGTAATTAAAACGATCAAAATATTCATCGTTTATCCCTCGTTTTTTCATAAGAGAATAAATACCCTCCGCTTGTTTTAGAACTACATTTCCAGTAAATCCATCACAGACAATTACATCTGCTTTTCCAGAAAAAATATGTCGGCCTTCTATATTTCCGATGAAATTAATCTCATCTGATTCAGCAAGTAATTTGTAGGTTGCGATTGTCAATAAATTACCCTTTGATTCTTCCTCTCCAATGTTTAAGAGTGCCACTCGGGGTTTTTCAACGTTATGAACATGCTGCGAATAAAGAGATCCTAAAACAGCAAATTGGTACAAGACATCGGCTTTACAATCTGCATTTGACCCAACATCCAATAAAATAGTTTTGGAACCATCTATAGCTGGAAGTGTTGAAGTTATGCAAGGCCTAATAACTCCGGCGATTGTATTTAATTTATACATTGAACCCACCAACATAGCTCCAGTATTACCTGTGCTAGCAAATGCATGTAATTCTCCTTTTGCAAGGCTATTAAAACCTACAGCTATTGAACTATTTGGTTTTTTACTAAGTGCTCGTGTTGGATGATCGTGAAAAGTGATTACTTCTGGAGCATGAATTATTTCAAATAAACCATCAGTAATATTTCTTTCACTTAAACCTGAAATTATTTGTTCTTCATCGCCAATCAATACAATAATGGCGTTACCTTTTAATTCTTTTTGTGCTAAAATAGCGCCATCAAGATTTGCAACAGGAGCGAAGTCGCCACCAGAAATATCTATTCCGATTTTCATTTAAGAACTTTTTGTTGATTACTCAACAACTTCTTTTTCGGCTAAAACTTTTCCTTTGTAGTATAATTTACCTTCATGCCAATGAGCATGGTGAAATAGGTGCGGCTGTCCAGTTGTAGGACAAGTAGCAACATTGCTTGCAACAGCATTTATGTGTGTTCTTCTTTTATCTCTACGTGTTTTGGAAATTTTTCGTTTAGGATGTGCCATAACTTTATTATATAATTATCAATTTAAATTTTTCAATGCTGCCCACCGTGGGTCAACCTCATCATCTTTGTCTTTTTTTGGTTCAGGTGTTGAATATTTCTTAATCAATTGAACCATTTCTTTTTCGCATTCGCCTTCTTCATGTATTGGTCTAGATGGAATAGAAACTACAATCAATTCATAAATTGCTTGTTGTACGTTTATTTCATAACTGTCGAAAGGAATAACTATAAGATTTTCATCTTCTTCATTCTCGTTTCCAAATTTGTAATAAACAGTCATTTCGCCTTCTACTTCGATTTCCATTTGTTCATTGCAGCGGGAACAAGTTCCTTTTACAGTGCCACAAACTTCGAAATCAGCGACAAGCATTGACTCTTTTTTTTCTAAATCCAACCAAACTTTTAAATTACCTTTTTCAATTATAGAAAATGGCAAAGACTCAAAGAACGTATCGTCAATGTCTAATTCAAAATCATGGTATCCAATTTTTAATCCAACAAAGGGTATTTCAAATTGACTTTTCACGAGCTGATTTTAAATTATACCAAAACGAAGGGCAAAGATACTATTTTTCTTTAAAAAGAAAAAATCATTTTACTCATCTCGGCTACTATTCTTTTTGCTTTTGTCTTCAGGAGTAAAAGGAAGTGGATTTGCATGAAT
>JBILAB010000021.1:0-16018 GCA_044354455.1 Crocinitomicaceae bacterium
TTTGGAATGCTTAGGGGACACTCTTTGCACGAGGGATTTTTAGTGTCTGGAATGCTTATTCCTTTAACGATGCCTGCTGATGTTCCTCTTTGGATGGTTGGAGTTGCAACGGCATTTGCTGTAATTATAGGTAAAGAAATTTTTGGTGGAACGGGAATGAATATTATCAATGTAGCACTAACGGCTCGTGCCTTTTTATTTTTTGCCTATCCAACTTCTATGTCTGGCGATAAAGTTTGGATGGCAGGAACTGAAACGACTAAAGTTGATGGATTTACTGGTTCTACTGCGCTAGGAGATTTGGCAACTTTTATGTCAGATAAACCTGTTTTTCAAAATTTAAATGGCTTTACGTCTGAATATACCTTATCAGAATCTTTTATCGGAATGATTCCAGGTTCTGTTGGTGAAACATCAACTTTAGCGTGTTTAATTGGTGCGGGAATTTTACTCATAACAGGAGTTGGATCCTTAAGAATTATGGCTTCCTTTTTTGTAGGTGGACTTGCAATGGGATTATTATTGAATTTAATGGGTGGAAATCCTTATTTTGAACTACCCGCTGTTTACCACTTGGTAATTGGTAGTTTTGCATTTGGTGCAATCTTTATGGCAACAGATCCTGTCAGCGCTGCTCAAACGGCAAAAGGAAAATTAGTATACGGATTCCTTGGTGGTTTACTTGCAATCTTAATTCGTGTTTTAAATCCAGCATATCCCGAAGGTGTCATGCTTGCAATTCTATTCATGAATATCTCTGCTCCCTTAATTGATTATTATGTAATTCAAGGAAACATCAACCGTAGATTAAAACGTATTAAAACTGCATAAAAATGGCAATGGATAAAGAAAGTAACGCTTATACAATCATTTTCGCTACGATAATGGTTGTAGTTGTTGGAGGATTATTAGCGTTTTTGGCAATTAGTCTTAAAGAAAGACAAGATGCAAATGGCGAAATTAAAAAAAAGATGGAGGTTCTTTCTGCCTTACTATCTCCTGAAGAGATGATGAAAGTTTCAAGAGAAAACGCCGAGGCTGAATATGAAAAATACATTACTGGAGGTGTTGTTCTAGATGGAAAAGGGAAAGTGATATTCGATGGAGAAAAAGGGAAAGTTGCAGCTTTCCAAACAAATATTCAAAAAGATTATAAAGATAAAACGTTAGTTTTATATGATTCAGATCCAAAAGTAAAACAACGAACTTATCCTATGTTTACTGCAAAGAAAGAAGGAAAAACATTTTATATTATTCCAATTGTTGGAATGGGACTGTGGGGACCTATTTGGGGAAATGTTTGCATAGCAGAAGATAAAAGTTCGATTGCAGGTGCTTCATTTGGTCACAAAGGAGAAACTCCTGGTCTTGGGGCAGAAATTTCGCTGGGGTTTTTTATTGATCGCTGGGTAAAAGGTGATGAGAAAATCACTGATGAAAATGGTGACTATCAAAAATTTGATGTGGTAAAAGATGGAACTGGAGGACAAACTACTAAAATTGATGGGATATCAGGTGGGACAATAACTTCAGAAGGTGTAGAAGAAATGATGAACCGCTGCTTAGTTCCATATACTGTTTATTTTAAAACTTTATAACAATTAAAAATGAGTGAAAACCTTGCAAAAATAAAAGCGCCTTCAGAATCATTGTTTTCTAAAAAAAATAGGAAATTATTGATTGAACCTCTTACTGATAATAATCCTGTTACTGTTCAAGTTCTTGGAATTTGTTCTTCGCTCGCAATTACAGTAAAAATGGATATTGCCTTAGTAATGGGGCTTTCCGTTATTTTCGTTACTGCAATGGGAAATTATGTTATTTCAGCCTTAAGAAATATCATGCCGCCACGTATTCGCATCATCGTTCAATTAGTTGTTGCTGCTGCTCTAGTAATTATCGTTAATGAGATATTAAAAGCTTATTTACCAGATATTTCAGAACAACTTTCTGTATTCGTTGGTTTAATTATTACAAATTGTATTATCATGGGCCGTTTTGAAGCTTATGCAATGGCAAATAAACCTTGGCCATCTTTCCTAGACGGAATAGGAAATGGAGCTGGTTATGCAATACTTTTATTAATTGTTGCTTTTGTTAGAGAAATTCTTGGGTCAGGTAGCTTATTTGGAATGCCACTTTTTGGTGATGCAATTGAAAAAACTGGTCTTTATTCAATGGGTTACGTAAATAATAACCTTGTTATCTTGCCGCCAATGGCATTGATAATCGTTGGTATAATAATTTGGGTGCAACGTGCTAAGAACACAACATTACAAGAAGAAAATTAATTAACGAGTTAAAATTTAAAAAGTGGAAACTACCTTAGATATTTTTATAAAGTCTATTTTCTCGGAAAATATGATTTTTGCTTACTTTCTCGGAATGTGCTCTTATTTAGCTGTCTCTAAGACCGTTAAAACTGCCGTTGGATTAGGTGCAGCAGTTGTTTTTGTTCTTGTTGTTACAGTTCCTTTGAACTGGCTTTTAGAAGAATATTTACTGAAAGCAGGAGCATTAGAATGGTTAAACCCCGCTTGGAAGGAAATTGATTTAAGTTTTATTTCTTTCATTATGTTTATTGCTGTGGTTGCTTCTGTTGTACAATTGGTTGAAATGATTGTAGAAAAATTCTCTCCTGCACTTTATGGTGCACTTGGGATTTTCTTGCCTCTTATTGCTGTTAATTGCTCAATTTTAGGTGGGGCCTTGTTTATGCAAGAGCGTCAATATTCAACTTTTTTAGACGTTACAGCATTCTCATTGGGATCAGGGATTGGATGGGCAATTGCAATTATCTTAATAGCCGGTATTCGTGAAAAAATTCGCTATTCTAAAATTCCAGATGCATTGAAAGGCTTAGGTATTACATTTATCATAACTGGCTTGATGGGACTAGCTTTCATGAGTTTTAGCGGTATAAAATATGTTGATGAAGTAAAGAAAGAAAAGCCAAAAAACTCAGAGTCTTCTTCCTCAAAAACAAATGAATTATCAACTTCTAAATCAAGTAAACAATGAGTTTAAGTTTATTAATGACTGTAACGATTGTAATTTTTCTATTCGTTACATTATTACTTACGGCAATGTTGCTTTTTGCGAAAGCCAAACTTACTCCTAAAGGGTTAATCTCAATCGATATTAATAATGGAGAAAGGATCGTAGAGGTTGGTGGTGGTTCAACCTTACTTACTACATTGAGCAATAATGGTGTTTTTTTACCTTCTGCTTGTGGTGGTGGTGGAACATGTGTTCAATGTAAATGCCAAGTTTTAGAAGGTGGTGGAGAAATTTTACCAACTGAAATACCACATTTTTCACGAAAGCAAATCGCAGATAATTGGCGTTTAGGTTGTCAAGTGAAGGTGAAAGAAAATATGAAAATTCATGTGGAAGAAGAAGTTCTTGGTATCAAAGAATGGGAAGCTACCGTTATTTCTAATCACAACGTTGCAACTTTTATTAAAGAATTTATTGTAGAAATTCCAGAAGACATGGACTATAAAGCTGGTGGCTATATTCAAATAAAGATACCAGTATGTGAAGTGAAGTATTCTGAAATGAACATCGATGCACATCCGCAAGATCACCCAGGAGAACTTGATAAATTTAGAAAGCATTGGGATAAATTTGGAATGTGGGATTTAGTAATGAAAAATGAGGAGGAAGTTATTCGTGCTTATTCTATGGCCTCTTATCCTGCTGAAGGAAGACGCGTAATGTTAAATGTAAGAATCGCAACTCCACCATGGGACAGAGCGAGAAATAGTTGGATGAACGTGAATCCTGGAATTGCATCTTCCTATATTTTTAGCTTGAAAGAAGGTGATAAAGCTATTATTTCTGGACCTTATGGTGAATTTTTCATCAATGAATCAGATGCTGAAATGATCTACATTGGTGGTGGTGCAGGTATGGCGCCAATGCGTTCTCATTTATATGAGTTATTTAAAACTATTAAAACTGGAAGAAAAGTAACATTCTGGTACGGTGGTCGCTCGAAAGAGGAATTGTTTTATATCCATTATTTCAGAGATTTAGAGAAAGATTTTCCAAACTTTAAATTTTATCTTGTTCTTTCAGAACCATTGCCTGAAGACAACTGGACTGAAAAGAAAGACATGAATGATAACACTGGAGATGGATTTGTTGGATTTGTTCACCAAGCAGTAATCGATCAATATCTTAACAGCCATGAATCGCCTGAAGACTTAGAATTCTATTTCTGTGGGCCTCCAATGATGAACAATGCAATACTAAAATTGTGTGATGAATGGGGAGTTCCTAATGAAAATGTTCGTTTCGACGACTTTGGTGGGTAATTTATTGACTCAATCTTAGTTTTCCTTCGTTAACAAAGCAGATGCATACGCTTTTATTGCTCGACTTTCCCCAAAAGAATCTACCTTTTCATGAGTTGTTGCTTTCAATGAGACTGCATCTTCCTCAACACCAATTAGCTTTGCTATAATCGTTTGCATGTTAGGAATATAAGGATTTAACTTTGGATGCTCTAAAACAACAGTACAATCAATATTAACGACTGAATAACCCTTTTCATTGATTTTTTGAAAGACATTTGAAAGTAATATCGTAGAATCAATTCCCTTGTATTGTGGATCTGTATCTGAAAAATGAAAGCCAATGTCGCGAAGATTTGCAGCTCCTAAAAGCGCATCACAAATCGCATGTAACAAAACATCAGCGTCTGAATGACCAACTGCTCCTATATTTGATTCGATTTTTACACCGCCAACAATTAAAGAATGATTTTCTGCAAGTTGATGCACATCAACACCAAAACCTATTCGAAAAGTTTGCATATTATTGTGGTTCTACTATTGCTGTTGTTACTCCTCCGATATCAAATCGAAGAGTGAAACGCAAAGTGTTTGCTAAGGGACTTTGGCGACCGTTCAATGAGGCTAAATAAGAAAAGTCAATTGCAAATGCATTGTACTTTAAAGATGCACCTAGATTTAAGAATTGGCGATTTCCTTTGTTTTTACTTTCATAAAAAATTCCAGAACGCAAAGCAAAAACGTCATTGTACCACCATTCAACTCCTGCAGCAATATTGATTTCACTTAATTCTTCTTTTAAACGTGACCATTTAGCAATTGCGTAAGTTCCATCTTCATTTTGGATATAGTTTCCATCTTCATCCTCTAAAACTGTACCAGGAGCATCAGAAAAAGATTGAAGCATTCCAGCTATAACACCTATATCATTTGGCTTTCCCGATATCAATATATTTTCTCCATCAACTACGATATACTTTGCGGGAGTAGGAACTAATAAGCGTTGAACATCAACCGAAAATGTTAACTTGTTATAACTGTTATTTTGCACAGTGAACGAATTTCCTATTTTCATGTTCATTGGAATAAAATCTCTTTTAGATAATTCAGAATAAGCTACTTTATTTCCGATATTATTAAAGGTAATAGCAAAAATATAAACTCCTTTAGTCTTACCTATTTTTGCATCATCATTTAAATACGTGAAAGACAAATCTGTTGCACCTACAATTCCTGCTTTTGTATTTACTCCAGCAACTGGTATTCCTCCAGTTAGATTAGAATATGCAAATTTTCCATTTATACCAATACTAAATCTTTTTGCCAAACGGAAAGCATAAGCGCCAGTTAATTCAAATTCACTTGGTTTATCATCCCGTAACACATTTCCTTGGGCATCAGTGAATGTAATTTCTCCTAAACTAAAATAACGCAACGATCCTCCAACTGTATGGGTTTTGTTAATCTTGTAGTATGCAGATAGATAAGATAAAGAGATGTCATTTGTTAATTGCCTTAGCCAAGGTGTATAAGACATGCTAATTTCAGACTTTTGTTTTGCGAAACTCAATATAGAAGTATTCCAATATATGGATGTAGAACTTGGACTTAATGCAGTTCCTGCATCTCCCATTCCACCAGCTCTTGAATCTGGCGTTATTGCCATAAAAGGCAATGAAGTTGTAATGGTGTTTAATTGTAAATCAGAAACATTAGCACCACTGTCACCATTCGGTGCTTGAGCAAAATTGTAAAATGATAGACTTGTAGTTAAAATAAAAAAACTGATATATTTCATTGAACTTAAATGATAAATTGAATAGTTACTATACGTTAAATGCTTGTTTTTATTGCATGCTAACGCAAAATAACCAACTTTTCTGTTTTATCAGCACTTATATTCTCTGAATTACTGATTTTTAATCTGTAAATATAAACACCTTTTGCCAAGCGATCACCAAAATCATCCAAACCATCCCACTCAATTCCAGATTCACGAAAACCTTTGCTAGTAATGTACTTATTTATCGTTTTTACAAGTCTTCCTGAAACAGTGTAAACTTGAACTTGAACATCTAAACTACTACATGAAAGATTATGCTCAAACATAAATTCTGTCTTAGTTGTAAATGGATTTGGATAATTATAGACACGCTCAATATTAGGCTTTTGCTTTTCTCGGACTGAAAAATTTAAGCGTGCAGTGGAAGAATTATTGTTGACATCCCAGACTTTTACTTCAAGTGTATGTTCTCCTGCCATCAATCCCTTAAATTGATAGCGAACCTCTCCAGATTTATAATCGTTCAGATTTGTAGTATAATAGTCATTTAAAACAATTGGGGCAGAAGTTTTTCCATCTAAAATTGCAACAATATCATGACCAATTCCATTACCAATAGTATTAATTCCATTTTCATCAAATGCTTTTAAAAACAAAACTGGATTCTCATCGGAAATACTGCCGCTTATAAATTTTTCATCATTTAAATACAACTCTAAATCTGGACCAATATCATCATTTATTCCATTTGGATCAATTCCCCCAATTCTAAAATTTGTGTCGGCTCCTATTGCATCAATTTCTTGACCAAAAGCATAATAACTTATTTTTCCTCGCCCAATATTCAAAGCAATATCTTTTGGAACAATAAAAGAAAAATCAAAAAAACCATTTACCACAGAACATTTACCTTTATAGATAATATTTCGCTGCAATTCATACTCAATTTCAGGAGACCCATTATCCTGACCCAAGGTTGTTTGCTTTTTAGGTTTGTCAAAAATAGAGGGATTAAGAACACCATTAAACGAAGACATTAAATTTCCAGAATTATCTATCAAATGACCTTTAATTCGAACTTTACTCAAGGCATTTAAAGTGTCTAATTCGATTAAAGGATTTTTACCATTAATGCTATCCGTAATAACTTTATATGTTGGTAAAGCAATCTTTAAGGCTGGATCTCCAATCAATGTAAAACTTCTCTTATTATTACTGTTTCCGGATGCATTCTTTGTTCGTTTCACAATTTCGCCAAAAGTTAAAGGCGAGCCTTCAGGATTACGATCAAAAACATTATTGTAAAAAGCTAATCCTGTAGTTGTATTTACACTGAAATAAACAGCTCTAGTAGTTGTCATTAACGCAATTGCTCCTCCCATAGGATTTAATGCAGCCCATTCTCCTGCAGAAACTCTAGCTGGATCATCGTATTTTGTAAATTCGCATGTAGCAGAAACAAACAAATGTAATTTATTGATATTTGTCCAACTATTTATTTGAGGAATCGTTACAACCCGCTCTTCAGCTAATCCAACCTCACCGCCATGCCCAACATAATTAACAACTAAGGCACCTCGTTGCACACGATCTGTAATTGCATTTAATACTTCTGGATACCTTTGTCCTCCAGCTGAAGTTTCTTGAGGATATGCGTCCATGTATAATTTATCACAGTTCATCTCAAAATGATCAGTTTTTACATTATTGTACTGAGGCTCTGTATCATTATTAATAAAATATCCACCTTCTTCATCATCTGCAATTTGAACATATTTTGTTCGCCAATCTCCATAAGTATCAGTACTTGATTCTCCTAAACAACATGAACTTCCGCCTCCAGTAAATAAGGCAGATCCATTTTTCATATAATGTTCGATTTTATCTACTTGTTGCTTTGCCTGAGTTAAATTGCTCGCCAAAATTCGACCTATTCCGATATCTAATAAATCTACAGCTAAAATTGCTTCATTATCATCTAACATCCCAAAATAATCATCTGTAACCATCGCATCAATATGATTTTCACTGCTTTCTACTTGATAAGTCAACACATAATTATTATTATTCGGAACGCGATTTTTAGGGTCATAAGTTCCGTCACCAAAAAGTAATAGATATTTTGGCTTTGTTGAGGGAGCCAAAGCTCCACGATCATAAAACATTTTAGCAAACATTCTTATTGCAGTTGGATCTGGAGCACCAGAACTAAATTCATTAAAAACTTCGTCGATTCTTGCAACATGAACACTCAATCCTTGTTCCCGATGTAAATCAGCCAATCGATTTGCTTGTGCTAAAAAATCTGGATGGGTAATAATTAAAAAATCTGCTTGTGATAAAGCATGTAAATTTTGATTTGGTACTCCACCAACTTTTTCAGGAGTGAAATAAGAGGACCCATTAGAAGCAACATATTCTTTGTAAATAGCATAAGTTTTAAAAGTGAAAGTTGAACCTGTTAACGAACCTGAAATCCTTTTTGGTTTTTGACGATCAGAAATGTCCCAAATAAATCCATTACTTGGAAAGTTTGAAGTTGAAAACGAAACAACTTCAAGTGAATCCTGATGGCTTAAATTTCTAAATCCAAATTGCGTCCCAAAAAAAACAAGTTTACGCTTTGTATTTAAAACAATACGATCTAAATATGTCAATGTATTTGGACTATTACGCGTTATTTTTATCTTAAATGGTAAAGTAGAGATAGGATTTGTCAATTGAAAAGATTGGGTAGAACGCGCGAAATCACTTCCTGAACTTGGTAACGGGCTTTCACTTAAAGTCAAGCCATTAATACTATAATTTTGAGCCGTTCCAACCGAATTTGTTGCATTTGATGCAATGGCAGTTTTAAACCTAATTGGACTCGTGTCGATATTTGGAATTGTAAAAGTGAATGTTTTTTCCAATTCGACATCAAATAATTCACCATACCATCGCTGTCCGCCACCCATTAAATTCACTAAATCGTTTTCATAAGCGTCTCTGTAGTCGTAGGAAGAAATTTCAGCATTAGCAACTTCCTGTATTTCAGGTAATGTTTCTATTCGCAAAGGTGTTTCTGTAGCATTAATGTTTATAAAATAATACGAATTATCTGAATAAATATTTTGTTTTCGATCAAATTCAACTGTTCCATTTGCAAACCATCTGTGTGGTCCATATCCATAAAAAAGTATGTAATCATTAGCATCAAAACTGCCATCAGTTTCTCCTTGAATAAATAGTGCGTTTTTGGCCAAATCATCAATTCTAGGACTTGAGTTTAATTCTGGTAAAACACCCTCGCCATTTCCATAAATATGAATGTGAGCAGGATTCATCCCATTTGTGGAAATACCACAAGATTCAAGAAAATTTTTATCTATTTTATATATTCCATCTTTGTTAACAGCAATTTTATACCAGGTTCCGCTTCCGTCTTTTAGAACTGACGAGGAAACAAAGTCTTTTTGATGAGCAATAACTGCAGCTTCTGTTAATTCAAAAACCAACTGTGTAACACGATGTAATTGACCATTAATTAGTTTGTAGGGGAAAGTATTTACTGCGAAATAATAATCATTTCCAGCTTTAGTAACTTGGTAAGAAATTTCAAGATCTTCAGGAAACTCGATTTTTAACGCTTTAAAATGATTTTGATCAATGTCTGGGGCTAATTCATATAATACATCTTTTAGTAAAGGAGTGAAATTGTTTTTTAAATAGTTTGAAAAAAAATAATTTGGTCTGCCATTGCTAGATTCTTGCCCTTCAATTGAAGGGATAGAATAGGTCTTCCCATCTAAATAATGATTTACTGGTTTTTGCCAATTTAATTCTAATAAAATATCTTGTGCTAAAAAATAATTACTTGAAAATACAAAAAAAAGAAAAAGAATAAAATCATTTTGCCTCATAAAAAATATCTGTTTTAAAGTGAACTAAGTAAAAAACGAATTAAATTAGCATATATTTGAAAAATAAACGATATTTGTAACCTTTGGAGGTAAAAATACGTTTAAATTAATACTGGCATAAAATTCAAGTTTGTGAAAATATATAGTTTATATTCAATTTATTTATCCTTACTATTTGTAGTGATAAATACATTTATTGTTAGGTCTCAAGATCCTACTTTTACTCAATTTTATTCAAATCCAGTATATTTAAATCCTGCATTAGCTGGTTCAAGTGGTTGTCCTAGAATAGCACTTAATTATAGAAACGAATGGCCAAGCTTGTCTGGCAACTACGTGACGTATTGTGCTGCTTTCGATACGTATGCTAAAAGTATTAATGGTGGTTTAGGAATTATCGCCATGCATGATCAACAAGGGCAGGCAACGATTCAAACTAGTATGGTGGGAGGGATTTATTCATACAACTTAAAAGTAAATAGAAAATTTTCTCTTATGTTCGGAGTTAAAGCTGCTTATTTTCAAAAATTTCTAGATTGGGATAAATTAACATTTGGAGATATGATAGACCCGAGAAGAGGTTTTATATACCAAACAGGTGATGTTCCAAGAGGAGGACAGAGAGGTTTTTTTGATGCCTCTGCTGGACTTGTTGGATTTGGAAAAAATTTTTCCTTTGGTTTTGCTGCTAATCATTTAAATAGACCTGATGAATCATTAATTTTAGGAAATTCAAGATTACCAATAAGACTAACTGGTCATATTGGTGCTGTTATAGAAATTGGAAACAAAGGAAAATTTTCTAATAAAACGAGTATTATGCCTAATATAATTTATCAATATCAAAATGGCTTTCAAGAATTAAATATAGGAACATCTATAAAATATGGGATTTTTACTTCTGGAGTATGGTACAGAAATAGAGATGCATTTATTCTTTCATTAGGTATGGCTACTGAAAGTATAAAAATTGGTTACAGTTACGATCTTACTATTTCAAAACTAGGAAATGGTATTACTGGCGGTTCACATGAAATATCAATGGGATTTAATTTAAAATGTAAAAAGAAACCTAAAAATTTTAGAAAAATTTCTTGTCCTTCATTTTAAGTTTGTAACAAAAAAATTAAAAATTACTTATTTATTAATATAAATTAAAAAAATGAGATTATTACCTATTAAACTTTCAGGTTTGGCAATTATTGGAGTTTTAATTGCTTCTTCGTGTGCAAAAAATAAATCAACCTCTACAGGATCAACCTCAAACAAATCAACATCTACAGGATGGGATTATAATAATTACAAAAATGGGGGATTTGAAAGATTTGACGCTCAAGAGCAAGAAACAGGTCCAGGACTAGTCTTGATTGAAGGTGGAGTATTTACAATGGGGAGGACAGAACAAGATGTTATGTTTGATTGGAATTCAAGAGCCGCGAAGGTAACGGTTGGTTCATTTTATTTAGATAAATCTGAAGTAACAAATTTACATTGGTTAGAATATATAAATTGGATGAAAAGAGTTTATCATAAAAGTTATCCTCACGTTTATAAAAAATCATTGCCAGATACTTTAGCTTGGAGAAAAACCCTTGGTTATCGTGAAAAATTTGTAGATTACTATTTACGCCACCCATCATACAGAGATTACCCAGTGGTAGGTGTAACTTGGCTTCAAGCTAATGAGTTTTGCAAATGGAGAACAGATCGAGTTAATGAATCAATTCTGGTAAGAGAAGGTATTTTAAAATGGCACTTTGCAGATTTATATAACGATAAAGATGGAGATATTGGGGCTGCAAATAAAGTAGATTACGAAAAAAAGCTTCAGTCTAGACCTGAAAATATGTTTAGTACCGAAAATTATCTTAATGGGAACTACACAATAAAAGATGACAAAGTTGAAAAATATTTCAATGGAAAGCCGAGACTTACAAAAGAAGGGAAATATGAATTGAAAGGCGATTATGGATATACTGTAGATGATAAATATTCAAAAGCAAAAGAAATTCCAAGAGATCCATACCAACTTACAAATTATGATCCGCTTTATGCTGATTTGAAAAAAAATGAAGTAATGTGTTTAGGAAAACGTGCTGTTAAAATGGAAGATGGTATTTTACTTCCGAATTACAGACTTCCAACTGAAGCTGAATGGGAATTTGCTGCATTGGGTTTAATTGGGAATTTAGATCCTGAGTCAGAAAATATAAATGATAGAAGAATATATCCATGGGATGGACACTATGTAAGACAAGAAGAAAAAGAGTTTACTGGTTCAATTCAAGCCAATTTTATGAGAGGGAAAGGTGATATGATGGGTGTTGCCGGAAACCTTAATGACGGAGGAGATGTAACTGTAAGAGTAGATCAGTTTTGGCCAAATGACTATGGATTATATCACATGGCTGGAAATGTATCTGAATGGGTTATGGATGTTTATCGACCTATGTCAAGTGAATCTTTCGAAGAATTTATGCCTTTTAGAGGAAATGTTTATAAAACGCAACTTTTAGTCCCAAATGGACTATATGATAAGCCTGTTAAAGCAATGGAGAATTTATATGATGTTCATGGAATGAAAGAATATGTGAATGAATATGCCCGTGTTATGTATTTATCAAACACAAATCTGAAAATTGATGGGATTTCTGGCAAATATATAGATGAATATACTAATGATGCTGAGAGGAGAAGATTGGAATCAGAAAAGAAAAGTGAAATCTATATAACAAGTTCAAATATCATTGCTAATAATAAAGATTCAGTTGTGTTTCGAAGTTTTTACAATGGAGGAGTTAAAACTAACTTGAAATATTCATGGAGTGTGGATAATTCTTCGGATGTACGTTTCAAAGATAATAAGCAAACACTTGATTCTGCTGTAATTTGGTTTAATTCTCCTGGTAAATATAATGTTAGCTTATCTTTTAAAGATGCTAAAAACATCACAACTGAAAAAGTTTTAGAGATTGAAGTAAGAGATTACGCTAAGAATCCATTAATAAATAGTAATTCTAGTAATTCTAGAATAAACCAACGTCAAGACCAAAAGAAATATAGATTTAATACCTTAAGTAAAGAATATTTATCTAATAATAAATCATTAAGTGAGCAAGAAAGGAAACAGTTTCTATTTTTAGACACCTTAAATATGCATATAGATACAGCTATTTTTCTAATGAATGCTAATAGGCAAAGTTCTGCATCAGCTTATATTGAAAATGCTCTTTTTGGAAATAAATCTCTAGTGCAAATTACCAAGGGAGATATTCGAGGTAATAATGACCAAACAACAATAATTCCTGGATCAATTTGGTTAAATTCAAATGATGACGTGCGTGATCCACTATTTGGGAAAAATTATTTAGACTCTATGTTTACAAATTTTAGAAATGATCCAACAATTGCAACATGGATAATTACCCTTCGTAATGGTCTTACTGAATTTATAACTGATACAAGGGGAAAACAACGATGGAGAAATGTTACTGTAGAAGAAAACGTTGGCAGGTTAAATTATCGAAAAGACGATTACCGTGATTATCTAGATGGAGATTTAGAGTCTTCGATTTACTACAATAATCAAAAACGCAAAGATGATATCAATCAAGGTAAAAGAGATCCTAAGCAAGTTATGTATCAAAACCAATTTGAGAATAAGGATTTAGACAATCAAGATATTGCTTTTGGATCTAGTGGGGCGCCAGTTACATTGATTTCTGATAAATCAAGAGTATACAAAGGAGGATCTTGGGCTGATAGAGCATACTGGTTATCTGCTGGTAATAGAAGATTCCTTGATGAGGATAAATCTTCTGATGCGATTGGTTTTAGGTGTGCAATGGATAGATTAGGAAGTCCTACAAACGGGAAGCGAAGAAAATAAAAAAATCTTAAAGAGATAAAAAGCCCTGGGAAATTTCTTAGGGTTTTTTTTGCATATTTGCAGCATGAAAAAACTCTTCTTGCTTTTTTATCAATCGAGTGGAATCTCAATAGATTCTAGAACAATACAAAAAGACTCCCTTTTTATAGCTATAAAAGGAGATAAATTTGATGGAAATCTTTATGCAGAAAAAGCAATAGAAGCTGGAGCTAAATTTGCAATAGTAGAAGACAAATCAATCTCTAATGAAATAAATATATTTTGGGTAGAGAATTCCTTACTATTTCTTCAAAAATTAGCAAATTTTCATCGTTTAAAATTTAAGATTCCTATTATTGGAATTACAGGGAGTAATGGTAAAACTAGTACGAAGGAACTCATAAATGTTGTTTTATCTCAAAAATATAATGTGCTATGCACAAAGGGGAATCTAAATAATCATCTTGGGGTTCCACTTACCCTACTCCAACTTAATGATAAACATGAGCTTGCAATTATTGAAATGGGTGCGAATAAGCCTGGAGATATTAAAGAATTAGCGGAAATAGCTGAGCCAAATTATGGGATTATAACAAATATTGGCAAAGCTCACCTTGAAGGGTTTATAAATTTTGAAGGTGTTCTAAAAACAAAACTGGAACTTTTTGATTTTATTTCTTCTTCAAAAGGAGAATTTATAGTAAATGCTGATGATGAAGTATTAAATAATGCTACAAAAGATTATTCAAAACGAATGCTATACAGCACTAATAAAAATGCGGCAGTTCAAGGAAAATTAGAGGGATTAACACCGTTTGTTGAACTAAGTTATACAACAGAAAATTACGAATCCCCCTCCATAACTACTAACATGATTGGCAATTATAATTTTTATAATTTTTTAGTAGCAATTGCTTTTGGACAAATTTTTAAAGTAAGTAATGATTTAATAAATGAGGCTATAAGCAATTATGTACCTTCAAATAATCGTTCGCAAGTTTTAAAAACGAATAATAATGAATTGATAATTGACTGTTACAATGCAAATCCCTCTAGTATGCTTGCCGCCTTAGAAAGTTTTTTGATGTTGAAAGAACAAAATAAAATTGCTATTCTAGGAGATATGTTAGAGCTTGGGGAAGAAAG
This sequence comes from Crocinitomicaceae bacterium, assembly GCA_044354455.1. Classification (GTDB taxonomy): domain Bacteria; phylum Bacteroidota; class Bacteroidia; order Flavobacteriales_D; family Crocinitomicaceae; genus UBA952. Next base: position 15,001 of record JBILAB010000021.1, read on the forward strand.
CATAGCGGAACATAAAAAAATTCTAACTTTTTGTTTTGATAATAATTTAGAGTTAATTACAGTTGGCCCTATTTTTCAAAGTTTAAATAAAGAAGGTTTTAATTCTATAGAAGACTATAAAGAATTACACTCAAAAAACAAACTAAGTGAAAAAACTATTTTATTAAAAGGTTCTCGTGGAATTGCCCTTGAACTTTTAATACCGTATTTGTAAATAAAACTAAGATCCATACATCATTAAGAACGATTTTAGAAATTGATCTATTTCACCATCCATAACTCCATCCACATCTGCAGTTTCAGTTCCTGTACGAACATCTTTAACAAGTTTGTAAGGCTGCATAACATAATTTCTAATTTGAGAACCCCATTCAATTTTCTTTTTCCCTGCCTCTATTTCTGATCTTTTTTCCAATCTTTCACGAAGTTCTAATTCATAAAGTTGAGAGCGCAATAACTGAAGTGCTTTTTCTTTATTCGCAAGCTGAGAGCGCGATTCAGAGTTTTCAATAATAATTCCAGATGGAGCATGCCTCAAACGAACAGCAGTTTCAACTTTATTGACATTTTGACCACCAGCACCTCCAGACCGAAAGGTTTCAAAAGAAACATCTGCAGGATTTACATTTATTTCAATATTATCATCTACCAAAGGATAAACATAAACAGAGACAAATGAGGTGTGTCTCTTTGCATTTGAGTCAAAAGGTGAGATTCTAACAAGTCGATGTACTCCATTTTCACCCTTTAAATAACCAAAAGCAAATTCTCCCTCAAACTCTAATGTAACTGTTTTAACTCCTGCCACGTCACCTTCCTGAAAATTAAGCTCTGTAATTTTACAACCTTTTTTTTCACCCCACATCAAATACATCCTCATTAACATTGAAGCCCAATCGCAACTTTCTGTTCCTCCTGCTCCTGCTGTTATTTGAAGAACTGCGCTTAAGGAATCTTCCTCACCAGATAACATGTTTTTAAGCTCCAAATCCTCTATTTCCTTCAAAATGATTTTATA
>JBILAB010000161.1:0-4300 GCA_044354455.1 Crocinitomicaceae bacterium
TCTACCCAAATAGAATCTGTAGTTGTCCCGCAGCTATTTGTGACATCACAGTAATAATATTGTTCAGTTGGAGGACTTAAGATAACGTTAGTATTATTTTGCCCAATTAGATTATTACTAGGATACCAAAAGTAACTTGTTCCTCCGGTAATATTAACAGAGCTAGACCCACCATTACAGATTAAAGTAGTATCATCTAAAACTGGATTTGGCGAATCGAAAAATACTTGGATACTCATTGAATCTGAATCTGTACAGCCATTTGCTGAAACAACATTTGCGATATATGTAATGTTTGAATTAGGTGTTGCAGTTGTTGTAAATGTATTGGTATTTGTTAAAAAAGTACTTGGAACCCATGTAATTGTTCCAGAACCATTTGCAATTAAATCTACTGATTCTCCAAAGCAAATAGTTGTATCGTTGTTAATTGAAACACTCGGCGCTGAAACATCCAGAATTACCTGAGTTGTTATTGTTCCACAAGAATCTGATATTGTAACATTAAATGTAGTTGTAGAAAAAATTGTTGCAATCGGATTTGCGATAGTGGCATTATTTAAAACATTAGCGGGGCTCCACAAGTAAGTAGCACCTCCAAAAGCATTTAACTGATAAGTATCTCCTGGACAAATTGATGTTGGTGGTTGCACAACTCCGGCAGTAAAGGAGCCAATATTCACTGTAACTGTTACTGAATCAGGGCTAAAGCAACCTGTAGAATCGAAAACAAGTAATTCAACATCATAGACCCCTGGAGTTGTATATTGATGAATCGGTTCCTCTAATGTTGAGCTTGTGCCATCTCCAAAATCCCAAATATATGAATTACCGTTTGTACTATTATTTAGAAAATAGACCGACTGCGGAATACATATTAAGGGAGTAGGTTGGGCTGCAGCTGCTTCAATTGCGCTTAATTCAAATTTGAAAACTGCTAAATTACAGTTTGGACTTGAGTTTTGCGGCGACCAACTTCCTGGCGTGCTTGTAAATCCAAAATTATTTCCTCCGCATGCACCGCAAACTGCATGATAAATTCTTCCAGAATTATCAAAACGACTTGTTCCACCGTCAACATGGTTTGAACTACTTGACATTCCACCCATAAAAGTTGCGTATTTCAAGGAACTCGCATCTTGATCTAAAACTGCGATATAAAAATTTGAGCCATTTGTTGCTCCTTGATAGGCATCTGGAGTTGTTTGAAATCCATTGGTTGAAGAAAAAGTAGCTTGTCCAGCTTGATTTAAAACACCTCCCCAACCTGCTAAATAGATGTCATAACAATTTGAAATTAAAAATGCTGTGGGAGAAATTTCTACATGACCAGAACTTGCTCCTATCATTGTTGTCCAAGAAATAGTTGATAAATCAGCATTGTATTTTCTAAGATATTGACCTGAATTAGCGATGCCATAACATCCTGGAGAAATAGTCCAAGCTGACTCAGTTTGACCAAAAACGTATGGAAAATTATCTACATCAACACGTATAAAATAACTTTGATCGTATTCTGTTTGCCCCATATACGTTCCTGATTGAAAACTTCCATTGCCAGAATTTATGCGTAAGGCATAGCCATCAGATAATCCTCCGTTAAAACTAAGGTCATTTCCTGAATTTACAGGAATAGAATTTGAACTTGTACCACCTGCAACATAAACAGATCCATTTGTTCCAATTGAAATTGAATTTCCAGTTTCTAAGCCAGAGCCCCCAAAATAGGAACTCCACAAAATACTACTTAAATTAGAATTTAACTTTAATATCACTGCATCTTGAATTCCATTGAGATTTGTCTGCGCACCGTTAACAATTGGAAAATTTGACGATTGTGTTGTACTTGAAACATAGACATTTTGGTTGCCATCAAGTACTATTTCTCCTCTAAATTGATCGCCGTAATTATAGTGTAGCGTTCCAGGATTTAATCCATCTGTATTTGTTCCGCCAATGTAAGTAGAAGAAATAAGCGAAGAACCAGCACTGTTTAATCGTGCGATATAAATATCTGAACCATTAAATTCAAGAGAATTTTGAAGTTCATATGGTCCACCATTAAACGAAGCGTCAAAAGAAGCACCTGCCATTGGAAAATTTGCAGATGATGTAACACCATAAATATACAATTCTCCATTTGGAGCGCATACAATACTATGTGGTGTTTCGTTTCCTAATCCTCCGATATAGGTAGAATAGAGTAATGCTGTTCCTGCTGCATTAAATTTTGTAATTCCTACATCCATTGGAAATGAACCTGACCCTGAATTATAGGATGCATCAAAGGCACCTGTAGTTGTTGGATAACCGGAACCAAAGACGATTCCTCCACCAAATAAATTTCCATTTAGATCAGGAGTTGCAGTAAAACCCCAGTTATCAGTTGTAGATCCAGAAAATGTAGAAAAAGTCAGACTCGGATCAATAAATAATCGTTGATTTTTATCATAGCCTTTTGGAAATAAAAAAGACACATCGTTTCCATTTACTTGAAATTCTACTTCCACTTCCCTTTGGTTTTCATTTTCGTTGATTGTCCAAGCTTTAGGTTTAGAATATGAAATTGTTCCAAGAGAATGCTTGATTACCAGATTTCCTCTTTCATCTATAAAAAGCGATTCTGCACCTTCAAGATTGAAATTTAATTGTTGAATATCAGCACCTGGTTCAGCATCAAAATGAAAACTTAATTGCTCTTTTTTACCATTGTAAATAAGGTCAATTCCATCAAAGTAGTTTTTAAATTTTAGTAAGGAAAAGCTGCGAATTAGTGATTTCCATTTTGCTTTATCAGATCCAAGTATGTAGTTTGAGTAATGTGCACTTGAGTCTACTTCCTCAATTTTATAGTTTTCGTTAGCAGCAGGAAAAACATGTTTTAGGGCGTGGTATTTTGTTCTTTCTTCTTCGTGGTCTTCTGCCTGTTCTTGATGATCATGATCCATCGCACTTGTCAAATAAAAGGTCATTCCTTTATTTTCAATGTATAATTTTCCGCCATTCAAATCAACATTATATAGAATTCGCTCATCCCATTGCCCTCGATTTGGAGTCATCCAAACTACTTGGGAAAAGCTGCTTAAAGCATGAAAAAAGAATAAAAAGAATAAATTTTTTTTCACTTTTGTTTTTTGTTATTCGAAAAACTTATTAAAGATATACTTTAAACGCTATTTTTTACTTTTAGTTGGCTTTGAAGCCTTAAACATTTTTATTTATTTTTTGTTGAATTAAGTGTTGACTTTTTCTTTAAATGATTTAAAAAAGGTAACTTTCCGCACAAATTTTTTAAAAATGAAACACTTCTCTCTGCTCTTTTTTCTTATCGGACTTTATTTTTTGTCCTTTTCTCAAAATTATTCTCGTGTTAAAGTCTTTGGTAATAACACTGAAATCTATCGTCTAGGACAATTAGGTGTAGCTGTCGATCATGGAATTACTAAAAAAGGTGTATTTTTTATTTCAGATTTCTCAAAAGAAGAAATTCAAATAATGAATGACAATGATTTTTCCTATGAAATTGAAATTCCAGATGTGCAAGAATACTATATTCAACTATTAAACAATCCTGTTTCACATTCTGGTCCAATTTTAAAAAACGCAAATTGCTCTGGAGGATCAGGTTCAAGTCATTTTACACCAGAAATTCCTGCAAATTTTAATTTAGGAACAATGGGTGGTTATCTAAAATACGATGAAATGTTGGCTGAATTAGATGCAATGTTTGCGCAATACCCAAATTTAATATCTGTAAAAACTCAAATTGCTACTCCATTTCCTTTTTTAACAAGCGAGAATAGACCAATTTATCACGTCAAAATTTCTGACAACCCAAATACAAACGAAGCAGAACCTAAAGTTTTATACACTGCTATTCATCACGCAAGAGAACCAATGAGTATGATGGAAACTATTTTCTATATGTGGTATTTATTAGAAAATTATGGAACGAATGATGAGGTTACCTATTTAGTAAATAATACACAGATGTTTTTTGTCCCTTGCTTAAATCCCGATGGTTTTATTTACAATGAAACTACTAATCCAACAGGCGGTGGAATGCATCGTAAAAATCGACGAAATGTTGGAACGACTAATAAAGGTGTTGATTTGAACAGAAACTATTCTTATGGTTGGGGTACAACTGGTGTCAGCACAAATGTAAATAACGATACTTATCCAGGAACGGGAGCATTTTCAGAGCCTGAAACCCAAGCGCTTCGTTGGCTTGTGCAGAACCACAATTTTACAATGGCTTTTAATGCGCATACCTATGCCAGGTCTATATTATTTCCGA
>JBILAB010000022.1:0-15981 GCA_044354455.1 Crocinitomicaceae bacterium
ACATTTGGAAAGCGTGTTTGAATCTCATTACATTGTTTTGGAGTCAATGGAACACGGAAATCATGTGGAACCTTTCCTTCTCGAATTATTCCGATTGTAATAGTATTCATATATAACTTATTGAATGGGCTCTTTTAGCAAATAATTATCGATGAATTCCCGAATACAAGCATCTCCACCTTTCTTAGATAATTGAATGTGAGCAAGAGATTTAACAGCATTAACAGCATTCTTTGGACAGACAGCAATACCAACTTGTTTCATTATTTCTAGATCATTAATATCATCTCCAATCATGGCAACTTCAGATAAATCAATATTCAAAGATTTACACCAATTTTTTAAAATAGAAATTTTTGGTTCACGACCAACATAACAATGCTGAACTCCAAGAATTTCAGCGCGTTTTTGAACCATTGAATTAGTAGTTCCAGAAGAAATAATACCAATCTGAAAGTTATTTTTTATTAAATGTTGAATAGCCATTCCGTCTTGTGCATTAAAACGCTTGATTTGATCGCCATTTTCTGAAATATACATTCCACCATCTGTCATTACGCCATCAACATCTATAATTAGAAACTTGATTTCCGATAGCTTTTTTTTGTACAATTCAGGTTTGAATATTGGTTTAAAAAGCAAAGCATACATGTCAATATCGTATTCCTCACATATTGCTTCTAAATCGTAAACAGTCAATTCGTGAACATTTTCAACTTCAAGATCATCTAAGAAATCTTTGAATTCAATTCCAAATTTTGAGCACAGACCTTTAATGTTTTGTTCTAATTGCATTTTATATCATTTTGTAGCCAACACTCGCAGCAACTCCTTTTAATTGGTTAAATAAGGCTTCAAATTCAGTATGATTTAACTGCTGAGAAGCATCAGATTTCGCGATTTTTGGATCAGGATGTGTTTCAATCAATAAGCCATCAATTCCCATAGCAACACAAGCTTTAGAAAGCGAAGGAACACCGTAGGCATAACCCATTGCGTGTGATGGATCTAAAATAATTGGAAGGTTTGTATGTTCTTGAAGCCAAGCAACACCACATAAATCTAATGTAAAGCGTGTTCCAGTCTCAAATGTTCGAATTCCTCGTTCACAAAGGACAACGTTTTCATTGCCACCTGATAATACAAATTCAGCAGCTTGAACAAATTCCTGAAGTGTTGTGCCAAAACCACGTTTGATTAAAACAGTCTTGTTTGTTTTCGCACAGGCTCTTAATATTCCTTGGTCGTACATTGCTTTTGCGCCAATTTGAATAATATCTGTGTATTCAATTATTTCATCTATGTGCGTTGCATCTCTTGCTTCTGTAATTACATTTAAACCGAATTCAGTGCGCATTTTTGCTAGAAGCTTCAATCCATCTAATCCCATGCCTTGAAAAGAATAGGGGCTTGTTCGTGGTTTGTAGCACCCACCTCTCAGAGTAGATAAACCTAATTTAATTAATAATTCTGAAGAAGAACGGATTTGCTCTTCAGATTCTACAGAACAAGGTCCACCAATTAGAAGCGTATTGTTGCTTTTTCCTCCAATTTGAGTAGTTCCAAATTTTACCAAGCGTTTCTCATTTTTATATCCACGAGAGGCTAATTGCATATCATTTGGAAAAATCCAGCTGTTTTCTGTGAAATTTGTTAATCCTGAAGGGACTTCCTTCATACTTGAGCCTGTTATTAAAACATTGGCACCTTCACTTACAATGTGAAAAGCTTTATTTTCTGCTGCTAATACTGTCGCACTTTCTTTTGAAACAGTTTTTTTTAAATGAATTATCATATTTCTCCTTTAATCAGATGTACAAAATTAACAATTCCAATGGCATTTTGTTGAGAATTTACAACTGGTAAATACATAATCGGAAACGAACATTTTTTAATCAGTTGAAGCATTTCAAATACAGTAGCGCTTCCATCAATTCTAATTGGATTTGTATTTATGAGATCTTCCGGTTGAATAGCAGCTAAATGATCTATTTTTTTTAATACAGCTTTTCGTATGTCAGCACTTGAAACCAATCCTTTGAATTCATTTTTTTGAGAAAGAATAAGTGTAAAGCCGACATTCCCATTTTCAACAGCTTGTAAAATAGATTTTGTGGTACAAGTCTCTATAAAATCTTTTGGACTTTCTTCTAACGGAATCATAAAATCCTCCACGCAATAGCTCGACTCAATATCTCGATTAGTTAGATTCATTAAAGCATGTCCAATACTTGGTCCAGAAAATAAATAGGAACCTGAAACAGATGAGCTTACTCCCATATTTCGAAGAATAAAGGAAACTTCACCATTTACTCCGCCATCAACATGAATTGATTTATTGGGATATTTTGCCCTGAATTGTCTAATTTTAGAAAAATTAATCTTGTCAAAAGCCCCACCACTTTGCCCTGGAATCGTTGCCATTATCAGAATAAAATCAAAGTCAGAATACCCATCAAAAGCATCAATAGAAGTTGGGGTAATAACAGCCAAACCTCTTTTTCCAGAAATATCGCTTGGAATATTTAGTGGCTCCTTTAAATTCTCATATTGAAAGGTAAGGTATTCAATAGGATTTTTTCTCAGTAACTCATAATATTTTGAGGGGCTTTCAGTAATAATATGCAAGTCAATAGGAATTTTACACCAAGTACGAATTTGTGAAATATCATCAAAAACACTTAAGTCATCGTTGCAATCTACGTGTAATAAATCAACTTGGTGCTCCATTAAATCATGGATAACTTCCTTTAGAGAACGTTTTTTGTCACTGTAAATAGAAGCTGATATTTTCATTCTGAAACAGGTGTATAGATTTCTTTAAAGTTACCATCACAGATAATTATTTTGCAAGGAAGTGATGTAAAAAAAAGTTTATTTAATTCAGATTGCAGTTCCGTAAACAATTTTATTTCTTCAAAGCTCAAAGCTGATGATTTAAATTCTTTCCTTAAAATTAATTGAAGGTGGTATGCTTCTTTATATTTTAATATTCTTATAAATTGTTTTTCTTTTCCGTCTATTTGGTTTTTTATCCAATATTTTGCTAATTTTTCAGCAACTATTTTTTCATTTTTAGTGGTGTAGAATATAGTAGTATTTCCGCTTTCAATTTTATCTCCAAATCCTTTTGAGCAAGAAACTATTAGAAGTAAAAAAAATAAGAAAAATGTTTTTTTCATTACTACAAATTTAGTGAGAAGATTTGGTGTTGCCGAAGATTTGCAGAAAAAAGAGGGGTAAGCTACTCTTATCGCACCGCTCAACCTCATACCTTTGCTACATTCCTGTCCTGGAGGATTAAGAGGGAGCTGGTCGTAAAAGACTTACCCCGCACAAAAGTACTAAGATTTGATGAATTTTAGTAATAAAAACTACAAAATAAGAACTTTCAAGACACTTTTTGAATGCGCTATTTGAAAATAAGTGCTTATATTTGCGAATAATTATGGCTTCGTAGCTCAACTGTATAGAGCACCACATTACGGCTGTGGAGGTTTAAGGTTAGAATCCTTACGAGGTCACTCGAGCGGAGATTTGGTCAAAATTGATCGAATCTCCGCTTTTTATTTCCGGTAAAGCCTTTGATATTGAACGGATTAACTCAAAAAATACGTTCGTTCGAAAAGTTTGAACTCTTCCGTTTTGCTTGTCATAAGCAAAGCCATTTGGGAATAGGAAATGTTGTATTTTGTGCTTATCGAACAAATCTCCATAAGTCCATATTTTACTGAGGTTCTTCGATAAATCATAGCCGTTTTTTATGCATTTTTGAAGGTTTGAACTCGTGAGGTTGGGGTTCACTTGAAAACCGAAAACAGTTTTCATTGTTGCTACAAAATTCGGATTTTAATAAGCGTTCAAGTGCTTGGAGAGATACTTATCGGGTGCGCAGATTAGATATAGCGTTTTGCAGCTACACGAGGTGCAAGGCTTCGTGACTGAATATTTTCTATTTAAGTAAAAAGTTCAATGCGAAACGGCAATTCCGCTAAATCCTTGCATCTTTTGTAACTGCTGGCTTTGTTTTTAATTATAGTACCTTTTATTCTTTTATTACTTTCTTTGTTAATACTGTTTTTTTCTCTTTAAGAAATACAATAAAATAAATCCCTTTCTCCAAATTTATTAAGCTAAGTGAATTGTTTTCAGGTTTATTGATGTTTGAAACTACTTCCCCTTTTGAATTGTAAATAATAATTTCATCTGATACAATATTTTTATTCCAATAAAGTATAGACGATGTTGGGTTTGGGAAAATTAATGTTTCAGTGTTTTTAAAAATAGTATCAATAGAAGATAAGGCACCTGTTCGTGTAATATCTACCTCAATACCATGAAAGATATCGTCAATGTTATCTGTATTTACCAACATAAAATCAGAACCTAAAATTCCATTTTGGGTAATAATTGGATCTTGTATTGATAGGTTAGTTGTTTTCCATTGATTATCACCAATACCTGTTATATTTATGGCAGTCTGTAAGCCTGAAGAATTATAATATTTTAAGGCCCAAGTAGAATTTTGATTTTTATCGAGCCACGTAATTTTAAATGTTAAACTATCTGGATCTGAAAGGGTAAATATATCGGAATTGAATTTAAAATACATTGTATTTTTACCACTGCTGTTTTCAAAAGAACGTGCAAAACGGTCGTATTTAGATGAGTTCGAATCAATAACTCCTCTTACCCTGAAAAGACCAATTGAAGTTGAATCCGGATTTATTTGTGTTAACCACCTTTCATAATTTCCTTCTTCAATATTCCATCCGGCATCATTATAACCTGTTTGCTGATCCCGTTGATATACTTGTCCTTGAGTAGCCGAAAACACATCATCCATTTGAGCACCACGGCTTGCATAGGCATTGCAAATAGCAATATATCGAGCCTGATTTTGCTTATTGGCTTGACCATAAATATTTTCTGGAAATTTAATGGTGTTTTGAGAATTTAATCCTTCATGGAAAATGGAATAGGCAGCATCTGCAGTGCTTGGATATACTTGTTTGGAATATTTATTAAACAGCTTAAAAACATCATGTAATTCTGGTTTTGATTGTGCTTCTTGCAATGCACTTTGGGTAACAAGCCAAACCGAAAGACCCGTATTTAGCCCGCTAAATGCACCCCAATAAAACCCTAATGGAACATTAATTTGGTACAAGGGCTTCGTCCATGTTTGATCCATTTCTGCTGCAGAAAATAAATGTAATCCTTGTGGATTAACAAGATAAGGTATCCAAGTAGTTTTAAAATCTAATTCATCCGAGAGATGATGCCCTCTAGCATAAGCTCCGCCTTTTGTTCCAAATCCATAAGTAACATTATTGGTTACCCATTGCCATTCTAAAGGCTCGTCAACAGGATCAATATTATTAAAAAGAAGTCCAATTTGGGTGTTGTTATTCCCTGTATTAAATGTTAGTCTAAATTTTTCAAATACTTCTAAACGAAATTCACGCCATTGATTTTCGGAAATAGTAAAAGATGAATCAATAGGAGCTCCCTTATAGGCAACTTCATCACCTGTGCATCCAGTTTTTACTTGAATATATGCAATTTTACTAAATAGATTTGTAGGTAGTGTTCGTAAGAAATTGCCGAAACTTTCTATCATATTGAAATAATATGTTTTATAATCGATGTCCAAATAATACGGATATTGTGTCCAATTTGGATGTTGTGTATCATTAGTAGTGACACTCGGTACACCATTAGCGTAAATCCAAACTGGAGCATCAGGACCAACTCCTACGCTTATGTTAACCACCTGATTGTTATTGAAAGCTTCTTGTAATATAGTTTGAATCTCAGACCAATCGTATTGATTTGTGTTATTTGGTTGTACATCTTCCCAGTTTACATCAGCACTTTTACCTCGCAAATAGTAGTAATCAGTATTAACTGAAATGTCATATGCATTTGATCTGTCCCAAACACCATAGGTATTAACTGGTAAAATTGTAGTTTGAGCATTTACAGAAAGCGAACAGAATATAGCTGTAATTATATTTAATAAATAGTTTTTAATCTCTTTTTTCATTTATATTTAATTATAGTCATCTTTTCTTAGGGCGAGGGCTCTTAAGCTTGCAGGTAACGGTTTGCCGCTTTGCGAATGCGGGGATTTTTAATACTAAGTTTCATTAGTGGCACATAAGAAGGTACTTGTGCAAAGCTCATTGTTGTAAAAAGAACAGATTATAGTAAGATAAGTGTTTTCATGCTTGGTTTTTATACCAAAGATAAAGTAAAAATTATAGACTTAGTTGGTTCACACAGATTTCACTACTGAATTAATAAGATTTTGGTTTATTTGGTCAAGACCTTGTAAATCAAAGTGCTCTAAGTAGGAGATGCACAAAAAAAAAGCACCCCTAAGGATGCTCTGTATAAAATTAATTATTTTTATTCCTTCACAATCTTTAGTACTTCTTGTTTATTCCCGGTTATTATATTCAAGAAGTAAACACCAGGTTTTATTGAAGCCATACTAAATTTAGTAGCTTTTGTATCTAAAACTTTTACTACTTTACCATTCATATCGGTAAGACTTAAGGAAGAAACTGTTCCCAATAATTCCAAACCTGTAATGGTGAAATCACCATTTGTAGGATTAGGATAGATATTAAGTTTTGAAGCACTTAAATCATTGATTCCGGTAAAACTAATTGTAAGGTTAAGTGTAATGGTACTATCACAACCTGAAGCATTTGGAATTACTGTTGTATAAGCTCCTGTAGTAGTATATGTCTGATTATTTACTGGCCAAGTATAGGAGTCAAGTGCTGTTTGGGAGATAGAACTTGATGTATTAGGATTTATAGTAAGATTCAAAGACTCAGTAACACAGTTTGCAGTAGTTCCTGTATAAACTCCAGATGTAGTATAGCTTGTTCCATTCCATAAATAAGAGTCACAAGCAGTTGCTGTTGTTGTATTGGTAGAACTTGGTGTAATAGTTAAGTTTAAAGCTTGCGTAACACAGTTTGTAGTTGTTCCTGTATAGACTCCAGATGAAGTATAAGTTGTTCCATTCCAAGCATAGTTATTACAAGCAGTTACTGTTGTTGTGTTGTTAGAATTTGGAGTGATTGTCAAGTTCAAAGATTGCGTAACACAGTTTGCAGTTGTTCCTGTGTAAGTTCCAGATGAAGTATAAGTTGTGCCATTCCATACATAAGAATCACAAGCTGTAATTGTTGTTGTGTTGGTAGAACTTGGTGTAACTGTTACTGTTGCCGTTCCAGTATTTCCTGTGCCGGTAGCTCCTCCTGTTACAGATACAATAGTATATGTTGAAGTTGCTGTTGGGCTTACAGGTATACTTACTGGACTTGCACCTGTTGCAGTATAGTTATTTGTGCCATCTGTTACTGTTACTGTGTAAGGAGCTGTGCCTCCCGTTACTGCTAAACTTAAGTTTGTAGAAGCCCCCGCACAAATAGTTGCAGAACCACTCAATACTGCTGCTGTAGGAGGAACAGTTGAAGTGTAGTTTGCTGTCCAACCTTGTCCTCTAACAATAGGATCGCTTAAAAATTCAACATACATACTTCCTCCTGTCGAAGTTACAGTGTTAGGAATAGAAGTTCCTGAAAACTGTCCTAAAACTGGTGCTGTATTATTTGCTCCGTCATATACAATTACTCCGTCATAGTTTAATTCCGTATTGAAAGCAGAAAAAGATAAAGTGATTGCAGTTGTATTTGTTGGTTGAATTAGCCAATAACAACTTGTATTATTTGCGTAATTATTTGAAGCACTTCCATCAGCAAAAGTTCCGCTTTGTGCCGTCAGATTTGTTGTTGTCCCTGTACAATATGGATTTTGAGTCGAAGTGTAATAAGCCGAAAATCCTTGTTTGTTTTCTTCAAGGTCTGAAATGAAGCGAACCAACATACTGCCGCCAGAAGAAGTTATTGTAGGAGGCAAATTGTTACCTGTAAATCTTCCTAATAATGTTGCTGAAGTAGTTGTTCCATCATAAACTTCAACAGCATCGTAAATTGTTCCGTCAGAAGAAGCATTCTCAAGTTCAAATGCCGTAAAGTTTAGTGTAACACTTGTCGCTTGAGGTGGTTGTATTAGCCACTTACAATCTTGATTGTTGCAATAATTATTTCCTCCACTTCCATCAGTAAATGTTGCATAGTCTGAAGTATTGAGATTTGTTGTTCCCGAACAATAGGCAGAACCAGTTGAAGTGTAATTCGCTGTAAAGCCCTGCAAACTTATTATATAATCAGAAAAAAACACTACTAACATTACTCCAGTATTTGAAGTAATTGAACTTGGAATTGTCGTTCCTGTGAAAACCGCTAATTGATTCGTGCCTGCTAGGTCACTGTACACAACAATACCATCATAATTCTGCTCTGTGTTAAATTGCGAGAATGAAAGGGTAACCGAACTAGCACATGGAGGAGAAATAAACCAATAACACTCTTGATTATTCCCATAATTATTTCCAGCTGAGCCGTCATTAAATGATCCTGTCGGAGTTGATAGAATAGTTCCACCGCCACAGTTTGGTGTATTTGCATAAGCTTGATAATTTGCTGACCAACCGCCAGCAGCTTGAATAAAATCAGAAGTAAACCTAACGCACATTGCACCAACGCCCGAAGTTGTATTAATTACTGGAGGTAATGTATTTCCCCACAAAGTAGCCAATACAGGAAATGTTTCATCTGGTCCATCGTAAACAAAAACGGTGTCATAATTTGCCTCAGTGTCAAATGCTGTAAATGTTAATTGAATTTGAGTTGCACCGGCAGGTGCAATTACCCATTTGCAATTTGCATTATTGTTATAGTTTGCTGAACCGCTTCCGTCTGTAATGATTCCACTTGGTGCAGTTAAGTTTGTTGTTCCACTACAAAAATTATTTGGGTCGTTACCAATTCCAACTGCATACCAAGCCTGTCTAACCGCTGTGTATTGAGTTGACGGATTTCCGTATAGGTCTTGCGTTGCTTGTAATGAACCGTAGTATGCATCCATAAATGTTGCATTTGCACCTAAATAATTTGTAAGGTTTCTGTATGCAATTGCTCTTGCTTGTGTTATACCAATACCTGTTACAGAATATGCATTATTCAAATCATTAGTTCCGCTTCCGCCTTGACACAATAAATAAAACCAAAAATTTTGGACACCACTATTAATATGAACACCACCGTGGTCGTTTGATAGATTTGAAGGATTTGCCCAATACTGACCGTTATATGTGTCAGGTTGTTGACCACCGTTTGGATTTGACATTGACCTTAGATAAGGTGCACTAACCATAATGTCTTCACCCATCAGCCAGTCAGCGTTTACGCCTGAGTAAAATTCAATGCAAACGCCAAAAATGTCAGCAAAAGATTCATTTAATGCACCTGATTCACTTTGATAAGTTAAGCCACCATTTCCATTATTTGCAACAACCATATGGGTAAACTCGTGTCCTTCGACATCTAAGCCTACAACGGGTTTCATAAAACTTCCATCGCCTAAACCATATTGCATAAGGTTATAAGGTGCGGGGTAAGCACTTGCATTGTTTGGACTATTTCCGTATTGTGATTGCAGTGTTGGTGGATTAACATATTGTTTAATAATGCTACCAGCACCATCATAACTATTGCGACTAAAAACATTTAAATAAAAATCATAGCTTTTTTCCATTCCCCAATGCACATCAAGTGCAGGGTGTCCTCCTGTTGCAATCACATAACTACCGTTGTTTCCGCTACCTGACCAGTTTTGAGTTCCAACATTTGCATTTATAGTGTAACTGCCTCCAAAATCATCCCCACCAACTGCATCATAATCCCAAATTTCTAAAGTGTATGGTGGATTATTTATGTAGATACTCAAGTTATTAAATGTCAATGGAGGATTTGTATTGTTAACATAGTTTGAGGTAAATACAGTTTGGCTAGAGCCATCCTTAATTTTAATATATAAATCTGGAAGTTCGTCTGCAAATGAAGCATACCACCAACTTTGTGCAACTGCTGAAATAGTAAGTGTAGTAAGAATTGGAACACCTGTCCAAGTTGTAGAATTACTTGTAAAATCAGTTGAACCAGTGAAACCGCTTGTTGTTAAGTTAGTTGCATTTGTTGCATTGTAAGTTTCGATTTTCCTTCCATTCTCACGAAGTCTGTATGAACCTGAATAACTATCGCAAGTTATAGATTGATTTCCGCTGTATAAAGTTTGACCTGTTCCAGGAACATCAGCGTGGGCAATCAAATTGATTTTATTTAAAACACTTCCTGTTGTTGCATCAATATAAACATAGCACATAATAAAAGGATTGTAAGAGTCAATTCTAACTTTTTGTGCAAGTTTTGTAATTGTTCCGTTTTCACTTGGTATTCTTGTTATAACTGTTTCGACAGGATAATTATTTATTAATTCGGTTACTTTTAAATAATTTTTAGCGGTTGATAATGCTTGTTCGCCTGTCAGTGTTTGTATCATTTCAATATTTTCAAATTCTGCTACTTGTCCATTTAGAGAAGTTAGTTTGCCATTTTTTGAATGAAGCATTACTAAATTCCCTTCAACTAAAAAACCTTTGAAATACTGTTGATAGTTGGTATGTGTAATTCCTAACTCATCTGTTCTTTCAGAAACTTGTTGAAATGTATGGTTTTGTGATAACCCGAACCAGCTTGGCATTTGGGCAACGGCATTTTCTTTTGTCAACCTTTCCTTTTCAAGATTAGCTGAAAACGAACCATTTATAGTTTCAATTTTCGGCTTAGGTTGTTCAATGCTTATTTTTGTGTTATTGTTCTTTGGAGCAATAACATTGTTTTTCACATTTGTACTTTTACTTTGGAATGGATTCACAAAGTTTGGAACAGGCTGTTGTTTCTGCTGTCCGAAAGAAAGTGAAGCAATAAATAATGCTCCAACTATTCCAATTGTTTTTAAGTATCTATTTTTCATTTTGAATTAATTTAGTGGTTGTTAATAGTTCGTTATAAAGTTCAATTACTTTTTTATCTATTGTTGTTGAGCCATAAGCCCAAACAATTCTGTTAGTTTTTTCTTTTGTTTTAATTTCAATAAATGAATACATATTTTCAGGTTCATTAAAATTAAGGCCTTTCAATTCCTTTGCTTGGTTAAAAAGTTCCAAAGTCTTTTTTGAATCAACTTTTTTAAGTTCTGTTTCTTTTTCAAAAAGTTTACAGTCAGCAGTTAGTTTATAGGTTTTAACTTCTCCTGTAAAACCGCCACCGTTCCCAAAGCTAATTTCTTCAATTCCCGTCTTAACTGCTATTTTACTTGTCATACAAGAGTTGAGCATTAAGAATAATAATAGGCTGTATATTTTAATAGTAGTTTGTTTTATTTTTATCAAAGATAGTTTAATAAAAATATAATTAGTTGTTTTACAAAAATTTAAACACAGTAGAAATAAGATTTTGGTTCATTAGGTCAAGAGTTTGAAGATCAAACTGTTCTAATAAGTAATAAGTAGGGGGATGCAAAAAAAAAGTACCTCTAAGGATGCTCTTTTATAAAATTATATTTTTTTATTCCTTCACAATCTTTAGTACTTCTTGTTTATTCCCGGATATTATGTTCAAGAAATAAACACCAGGTTTTATTGAAGCCATACTAAATTTAGTAGCTTTTGTATCTAAAACTTTTACTACTTTACCATTCATATCGGTAAGACTTAAGGAAGAAACTGTTCCCAATAATTCCAAACCTGTAATGGTGAAATCACCATTTGTAGGATTAGGGTAGACACTAAGTTTTGAAGTACTTAAATCATTGATTCCGGTAAAACTCATGGTAAGGTTAAGTGTAATGGTACTATCACAACCTGCAGCATTTGGAATTACTGCTGTATATGCTCCTGATGTAGTATATGTCTGATTATTTACAGGCCAAGTATAGGAGTCTAGTGCGGTTTGAGAGATAGAACTTGAAGTATTAGGATTAATTGTTAAGTTCAAGGATTGCGTAACACAGTTTGTAGTTGTTCCAGTGTAGACTCCAGATGAAGAATAGGTTGTACCATTCCAAGTATAGTTATTACAAGCTGAAACTGTTGTTGTGTTGGTAGAACTTGGTGTAATTGTTAAAACTGTTACAGCACTTGTTACTGAACAACCATTAACATTATCTGTAACTTGTACTGTATATGATCCTGCTGTTGTTGCTGTTATGGCTTGTGTTGTTGCTCCAGTACTCCAAGAGTATGATGTGCCTCCACTTGCAGTTAAGACTACACTACCTCCTGAACAGAAAGTTGTTGCTCCTCCTGCAGTAATTGTTGCTGTTGGTAATGCATTTACTGTAATTGTTACGGTAAAGGGGTTCCCCTCACAAGCTGCTGCACTAATTGGCACAATAGTGTAAATAACAACAACAGGAGCATTTGTTGCATTTGTCCAAGCATCATCCAATAGATTGGAGTTTAAAACTCCATTGGCAACAAGTGGAGTTCCTGCTGAAGGAATTAATCCATTTGAGTTGATACTAAGGATATTGTAAGTACTTGCAGTTGGTCCATCTATATCACCCCCTAAAGTAAGACCACATGCAACATCACTGCAAACTGTTAAAACTTGGTTTGATACTATTGGTTCTGGATTTATCGTGAGTGTTACAGTAAAAGGATTTCCCTCACATCCTACTGCACTCACTGGAACAATGGTATAAATAACATCTACAGCAGCATTTGCTGTATTTGTCCAAGCATCATCAATGAGATTAGAATTTGAGACTCCATTAGCAACGAGTGGTGTTCCTGCTGAAGTACTTAATCCATTTGAATTGATAGTAGTAATGTTGTAGGTACTTACAATTGGTCCATTTATATCATTTGCTAAAGTAAGAACACATGCAATATCACTGCAAACTGTTAAAACTTGGTCTGATACTATTGGATTTTGATTTATGGAAATTGTTGCCGTTCCAGTGTTTCCTGTGCCGGTACCTCCTCCTGTTACAGATACAATAGAATAGGTAGAAGTTGCTGTTGGACTTACAGGTATACTCACTGGACTTGCACCTGTTGCAGTATAGTTGTTAGTACCATCTGTTAATGTTACCGTATAAGGAGCTGTACCTCCTGTTACTGCAACACTTAAATTTGTAGAAGCTCCAGAACAAATAGTTGCATCACCACTCAAAACTGCTGCTGTAGGAGGAACAGTTGAAGTATATAAATTTGTAATTTCTTGTGGGGTTAAAGCACGATTCCAGATGCCTATATCATCGATTTCACCAATCCAATATGTTGAACTTTGAAAAGTGTTTGACCACATATGAACTCCAAACCGCAAAAATCCATTAGCATCGAAATTTGTTTGATTAGGAAAACTTGTACTCGAAATAAAAATACCATCAACATATAATTCTAACTGTCCAGTATTTCTATCTAAAACAGATACCATATTGTGCCAAAATCCATTGTTCAATGGACTAGTTGAACCAACACCATAACCATTCGGATAGTTTCGAGTTTCGAATCTAACAACTTGATTGTTAAACTCAAGTAAATTCCAACAAGAAAATATATCATCATCTCCAGATGAGCTATTATAATCGGAAATTATTGTTTTATCTGTATTTGAGGTCGAAGAAGTTCTAAACCAAGTAGAATAAGTATAACTGTACTGAATTTGTCCAAGATTAAGATTACCGACATCTATTCTATCATCCCCATCAAAACTATAAGCCTGATTTGCAACTCCATTTCTATCAGCAGTCAAAGTTGCACCATTAACTGTACCATTATTCCCATTTCCACTTTCATCATTAGCATTACCACAAAACGGCCAATAACCAACTAGCCCAGATGTTGGCACATAAGCTGGCAAACAACTTACAGGAACAGTTGAAGTATATAAATTTGTAATTTCTTGTTGGGTTAAGGCTCGGTTCCAAATTCCTATGTCGTCAAGTTTACCATGAAAGTTTTCATACGTAGTAGCTCCACTACCAAAAAAAAGAGCATTTGAAGGTGGGACAATTGTTCCTATATTATTTGAACCTACAAATACCCCGTCAATAAAATAATCTAATGTATTTTCACTTCTAATGACAACAGCATGATACCATGTTGACAAATCATTAAATTGATACCCAATTTGATACCAATTAACATTACTTAATAAACCAAGTAGATATTGATTACCACCATAACCATATCCAAATCCATCACGGGGAAATTCAACTTGGTCTATACCAACATGGACAAATAACCCGCCTTGCCAACTACTGATATTTACAAAACAACTGATAGAAAAATTTGAAGTTAAATCTGACAATGGATTAAGTGCTTGTATATAATCATCCACCCCATCAAAACTATATGCCTGATTTGCAACTCCATTTCTATCAGATGTCAAGGTTGCTCCATTAACTGTACCATTGTTACCATCTCCACTTTCATCATTGGCATTACCATTAAATGGCCACCAACCAACAAGACCATTAGCAGGTACATAAGAAGGAACTTGTGCAAAGCTCATTGTTGTAAAAAGAACAGAGAATAGTAATATAAGTTTTTTCATACTTGGTTTTTTTATCAAAGATAGTTTAATAATAACATAATTAGTTGATTCACACAGATTTTATTATAGGATTAATAAGATCTTGGTTCATCTTATCTACTATATCATTATCATTGTATAAACAAAAGCCCCACATTGCTGTGAGGCTTTTGTTTTGCTCCTCCTCTTGGACTTCCTTCGGCTCCATTTCATTTCGCTCAGGATAAACTTCTCGTCCAAATCGATCCAAACAAAAAAGCCGATCAATAATGACCGGCTTTACGCTCCTCCTCTTGGAGAAAGTTACAATTTTAATGCGATGATTGCTTACTCAATCATTTGGAAATTAAACAGATAGGCTTCGTGTCAATTTGCAGGATGTTTACTTGTCATTCAGCCCAATTCCGAAACCAAACATAGCGGCTACTAATCCTAGATGAATGATTAAGACGGCTTTTTGCCAAGTTGGTCTGTCATTCCACTTTTGTTCTTGGTCGAATGGGTCAAATGCCAATCCAATACCTAATGAAGCTGTAGCTTGCATATAATCTTTAGAGAAAAATGCCTGGAACAATCCTAAAAGTAAAAATCCAATGTAAAGAAATTTGTTAAAAGGTGTTTTCATAGTTATGTGTATTAGTTTATCAAAAATAATTAATAGGCGTTAATTTTGCAAACGATTAAACACAAAAAACCCGACACTTTCGTATCGGGTTTTCATTTGCTCCCCTAATTGACGAAAGATGCAACTATAATGCAATGATTTCATTTATAACTATTAGGAAATTAAAGGGTTGAACTTGGTGTCAATTTGCAGGAAGTTTAATTCCCCTTATTTTGATTTCTTTTTCCACCCAAAGGAAGATACATATTAAATGAGATAGTAGATACTTTTCTATCTGAATTTTTAAACATTGAATTCAATCCCCATTCATATCTAGTCCCTAAACTAAATTTATTTCCAAAATGGTGTCTAAAGTCAAAAAACATAGAAGTAAAATTTGTTACTTCACTACTTACGTCTTTGTTACCAGTTGTGGTCTTAAGTTCGGGATTAAACAAATAATTTTGTACAAGTCCTGTACTTAAATTCATACTCTTGCCAATGTCAAACATAGGACCAATATACAAGGCTAAATTTCCAGTTGTAAATTCTCCACTTAAGCCTGGCATTAATGCCAAATCCCCATAATTACGACTTGAACCATCCATCTCGGTATAGATTGAGAGCCTATTGGATATTTTTCTGCTAAAATAAAAACCGCCTCCTACATCAACTTTATTAAAGTCATCATTGAAGCCAAAAATATTTGTTGATAATAAAGAGCCAAATTTATTTTTTGATGGTGCAATCTCTTGAGCAACTAATGTTGTTATAGTTGCACAAAGTAACGCGAGTGTTAAAAATAATTTTTTCATTTATTTAATTTTAGAATAATTTGACTTTTAAAAT
>JBILAB010000162.1:0-4287 GCA_044354455.1 Crocinitomicaceae bacterium
TCATATACATGGCCAGCAAATGGACAAACGTATACAAGTGCTCAATCAGGTGTTACTGTAGTCACAGGTTGTAATACTGCAACTTTGAACTTGACAATAACTCCTTTAACAACTAATGGAAGTGTAACTACATCAATTTGTGCAGGAGCTTCTTATACATGGCCAGCAAATGGAGTAACTTATACAAGTGCTCAATCAGGGGTTACTTTTACTTCGGGTTGTAATACTGCAACTTTGAACTTAACAGTAACTCCTGCAACAACAACAGGAAGTGTAAGTACATCAATTTGTGCAGGATCTTCATATACATGGCCAGCAAATGGACAAACCTATACTACCGCTCAATCAGGCGTTACTGTAGTTACGGGTTGTAATACTGCAACTTTGAACTTAACAATAACACCGGTAACAACAACAGGAAGTGTAAGTACATCAATTTGTGCAGGATCTTCATATACATGGCCAGCAAATGGACAAACCTATACAACTGCTCAAACAGGTGTTACTGTAATTACGGGTTGTAATACTGCAACTTTGAACTTGACAGTAACACCAAGTTCTACCAACACAACAACAGCGTCAGCTTGTGATTCTTATGTATGGAATGGAACAACTTATACTGCATCCGGAGTTTATACAGGAACAACTACAAACTGTGTTACTGAATCATTGGATTTGACAATAACTCCTTTAACAACAACAGGAAGTGTAACTACTTCTATTTGTGCAGGATCTTCATATACATGGCCAGCAAATGGACAAACGTATACAACGGCTCAATTAGGACTTACTGTAGTTTCTGGTTGTAATACTGCAACTTTGAACTTAACAGTAACTCCTGCAACAACAACAGGAAGTGTTGATACTTCAATTTGTGATGGATCTTCATATACATGGCCTGCAAATGGACAAACGTATACAACGGCTCAATCAGGACTTACTGTAATTACGGGTTGTAATACTGCTACTTTGAACTTAACAATAACACCAGTAACAACAATAGGAAGTGTTGATACTTCAATTTGTGCATTAGTTTCATATACTTGGCCAGCAAATGGACAAACGTATACAAGTGCTCAAACTGGTCTTACTGTAGTCACAGGTTGTAATACTGCTACCTTGAACTTGACTCTAACACCAGTCCAAGATAATACTTTAAATGTAGACACTATTGCCAACTCATATACATGGATAGTAAATGGTCAGACATATACAACTTCAGGCACTTATAATTTCGTAGACAGTATAAATTGCGTAAATGAAATTTTGATTTTGTCATTGACAAATGATATAGCTGAGGAATCTTATGATGCGTTCACTATTTCTCCAAATCCAACAAATGGAAATGTTGTAATATCATTATTTTCAGATGATCAGTGTAGATTAAATGTATATGATTCTCAAGGTCAATTAGTTTTTGAAAACCCCTCCATTTCAAATGGTTATGGAGTGAATTTAAGCGATTATAGTCCTGGTGTATATATCTTTAGAGTTTATACGTCTAATCAAATCTATACACGAAGAATTATTAAGAATTAATCTTTATTTAATATTTTAAGGATAGCAATAAGAAGTATGGTTCTTTATTTGATTTATTATTCTGTTAGATTAATTTGAAAATCTCCAAATCGGCTATCATTTTTATAGTAATCGCTAGAAATAATTTGGGCTTTACTATTTAATGCAGCATTAAACCGTCTGTAATCATTATTTCGGGCTTCTATAGTTCCTGCATCTGATCGAGTTCTAACAATATACGTTTTACTTAATTCTTGAATATATTCTTCATTTCCTATGGGATCATTTTGAAGAACGAATGCAGCATTTATATCGTTAGGGTTTTTGTATACAAACATAGGTCGATTAAGTATTTCAGAATTATATAGCTCTTGATGATCTCCCTCTAAAATAAAAATAATTTTCCCCAAGCATTCACTTACTAAGGGCCAACCTATACTTCCAAGTCGCTCTTTTATATTTGTATAATCCCCTAATAAATCTTTTGGCTGATAGATGTTTTCTCTATTTAAAACGGTAAAAATTTCCTTATCTAGCGTGTTATAAGCTTCCGCACTAAACTGAATTGATTTTTTAAATCCTAAGAATCTCAGCACTTTGGATTCATCTCCGGGGTTTGT
Source organism: Crocinitomicaceae bacterium (assembly GCA_044354455.1). Taxonomy (GTDB): domain Bacteria; phylum Bacteroidota; class Bacteroidia; order Flavobacteriales_D; family Crocinitomicaceae; genus UBA952. The sequence goes on from JBILAB010000162.1 coordinate 2,139, forward strand.
TCCCTTTGCTTCGATATTTACAAATATTGGTGTATGCTTAGGATGTTCTTCACACCATTTTTTTAATTCCAATAATACAGCTGAAAATGTTAAATAATTTGTCTCGTAATCTACGTCGGCAATATGTAAAACTTTAAATCCTGTAGCTTTCATTACTGGATTTTTTACTCTTGTTTTAAGTCCACAGATAAATTTATTTACTGCTCGTTTCGCATATAGACCGCCTTTAGGATCATAATTAATATCGATTTCAATACCTCGAATACCATATTCATCAAATTGAATTGGTAGTTTCGGGTGCCCGTAATCTAATTGTATTGGATCATTAGCTTCTCCTAATTGTTTTTTAAATTTTGTTAAAAACTTCAACACTTTTTTGTCTGGAAAACCTTTATAGCTATTGTGAGAGGCTAAAATACGGATTTCATTTAAGCGCAATTCTTGGCTTTCAATAAATAATGTCTTTAAAAAAAATAGAACGATTAGGATTAGTCTAAACATTTAGCCCATTTAGCAGTGTTTCATCAACTTCATTCGCTAAAGTAATTTTTAAAAGAGGTTCAGCTTCCATTGCTCTTTTTATTGCAAAAACAGCATTTTCATTCCTCGCCCAATTTCTTCTAGCAACTCCATTATTTACATCCCAATGAAGCATCATTTTTAAATTTCTTTCTGCCTCTGGGCTTCCGTCCAGTAACATCCCAAATCCGCCATTTATTACTTCTCCCCAACCAACTCCACCGCCATTATGAATTGAAACCCATGTTGCGCCTCTGAAGCTATCTCCGATTACATTTTGAATCGCCATGTCGGCCGTAAATTTAGAACCATCATAAATATTTGATGTTTCACGGTACGGTGAATCAGTTCCAGAAACGTCGTGGTGATCTCTACCCAAAATAATTTCGCAGATCTCACCTTTTGCTATTGCTTTGTTAAATGCATCGGCAATAAGCATTCTTCCTTCGGCATCTGCGTAAAGTATTCTTGCTTGTGACCCAACAACTAACTTATTTTCTTGAGCGCCTTTAATCCATTTGATATTATCCGCCATCTGTTCTTGGATTTCACTCGGACTATTTTTTATCATTTCTTCAAGGACTAAGCAGGCAATTTCATCTGTTTTTTTTAGATCATCGGGATTTCCACTGGCACAAACCCAACGAAAAGGACCAAAACCAAAATCGAAGCAAAGAGGTCCAAGAATATCTTGAATGTATGAAGGGTATTTAAAATCGATGTTATTTTCAGCCATAACCGCAGCACCTGCTCGAGATGCCTCTAGTAAAAAAGCATTCCCATAATCAAAAAAATAAGTTCCTTTTTTCGTATGCTTATTTATGGAATTTGAATGTCGCCTCAAACTTTCTTGCACAAGCTCTTTGAATTTTTCAGCATCAACAGCCATCATCTCGTTAGCTTCCTCAAGGGTAAGCCCAACTGGATAATATCCTCCTGCCCAAGGATTGTGCAGCGATGTTTGATCGGAGCCGAGGTCAACAAAGATATTTTCCTTGTCAAATTTTTCCCAAACATCAACGATATTTCCAAGAAAAGCAATTGAAACTACCTCATTTTCGGCTTTTGCTTTTAAAATCCTAGCACACAAAGTATCTAAATCTTGTATTATTTCATCAACCCATCCTTGCTGATGCCTTGTCTCTACAGCTTTTGAGTTTATTTCAGCGCAGACTGTTATTACACCTGCAATATTTCCTGCTTTGGGTTGTGCCCCAGACATTCCGCCTAAGCCAGCTGTTAAAAATAACTTTCTTCCATTTTCTCCAGATTTTTTCTCTATTCTTCGTATTGCATTTAATACTGTAATAGTTGTTCCATGAACAATTCCCTGAGGACCGATATACATATATGATCCAGCAGTCATTTGCCCAAATTGCGTAACTCCCATAGCATTGAATTTTTCCCAATCGTCTGGTTTAGAATAATTAGGGATCATCATTCCGTTAGATACTACAACACGCGGAGCATTTTTATGAGAAGGAAATAAGCCCATTGGATGCCCCGAATACATTACTAATGTTTGTTCGTCCGTCATTTCAGCTAAATACTTCATCGTTAATCTATACTGAATCCAATTTTGGAATACCGACCCATTTCCTCCATAGGTAATTAATTCATGCGGATGTTG
>JBILAB010000049.1:0-11345 GCA_044354455.1 Crocinitomicaceae bacterium
TCCATCACTAAAATTAAGAGTCAAAAGTCCAAAAAAGAGCATAATAATGGGTACAGATCCTCGCACAAAATTAGGAATTGTATTGGCTGCTGTAGATCGAATATTCGTGCCAAATTGCTCTGCAGCGATAGTAACAAATATGGCCCAGTAGCCTGTTCCTGTTCCTAATAAAAAGCACATTAAATAATAAATACTAGCATTAAGAGTTATAAAATACTCAAGAAAAAAAAGGAAGGTAATGCTTGTTACTAATGTAAAACTTAAATACAAGTAGACAACTTTCTTTCTGCTTTTCAGAATTTGACTTAAAATACCAGAGAGTAAATCGCCAAATGAAAGTCCTATGTATGCATACATTACAGCTTTTCCATTTTCAATATTATTTATTCCAAGCCAAGGACCAAAATTATCCTTAGAGTTCATAATCAAAAGTCCAATAATGTACCAAATTGGAATTCCAATAAAAATACAATGAATGTATTTGAGTAAATTTTCACGTTTATAGAAAATGAGTTTTAGATCGCCTTTTTTAATATGTTTTTCTTCTTTTCCATTCAAAAAAAAGGATGATTCTATTGTTCCAATTCGCAATAGAAGTAAAAGAAGTCCCATTAAGCCTCCAACAATGTAGGCAACCTGCCAATTTTGTAAACTTAGACCAGTAAAATCATGAAAAAATTGTGTGATTCCAAGGCCGTTTGCACCAACTAACGAGGCAGCAACTGCCCCAAGAGCTCCAAAAGTTACAATAATCATGGTACCATAGCCCCGTGATTCTTTCGTCATTATTTCAGAAATCAAGGTGATTCCCGCACCTAGTTCACCGGCAAGTCCAATTCCTGCAATAATTCGTATAAATGCATAACTTGGAATATCTGTAACAAATGCATTGGCGAGATTCGCAATGGAATAAAGTATAATAGAGCCAAAAAGCACTTTCAAGCGCCCCTTTTTATCCCCCAAAATCCCCCATAATAAACCACCAAGTAGCATTCCCAGCATTTGCATATTGAAGAGAAATTTTCCTGTTGAAGCAATTTGCTCAGGACTTGAATTCGACATAATTTGTTGAAGACTTTCTCCTTTAACAACTCCAAAAAGAACTAAATCATAGATGTCAACAAAATACCCAAGTGCTGCGACAATTAGCACAAGAATTATTTGGTTTTTATTACTCTTTTCTGACATTTTTAAAATGAAGTTAAATTATAGAGATTTAAAAATACAAAAATAATTGCAATAGATTCATCTCACAACTGATTGTTGATGAATAGTTTTTAAAGCACATTATGACATTGAAACATTTTAGTAATTTTGTAAAAAATAAAAATACAATGGGAAACAATTTACTGAAGGGAAAACGCGGAATTATATTTGGCGCTTTAAATGATCAATCGATTGCATGGAAAGTTGCACAACGCGCGCATGAAGAAGGTGCAGTTTTTATTTTAACAAATGCACCAATTGCTATGCGAATGGGTGAAATCAATAAATTGGCAGAAGAAACGGGGAGTCAAATTATTCCTGCAGATGCAACAAGTATTGAAGATCTTGAGAATTTAGTGACAAAATCAATGGAGATTTTGGGTGGTAAAGTTGATTTCGTTTTGCATTCCATTGGCATGTCACCAAATGTCAGAAAAGGTAAGCATTATACAGAGAGCAATTATCAATATTATAATCAAACAATGGATGTTTCTGCCATTTCCTTGCATAAAACCTTGGCTACATTGTACAAGCACGATGCAGTTAATGAATGGGGTTCTGTATTAGCGCTAAGTTATATTGCAGCGCAACGAATTTTTCCAGATTACAATGACATGGCTGACGCAAAATCATTATTGGAATCTATTACTCGTTCATTTGGATACCATTATGGAATAAAAAACAAGGTGCGTGTTAATACAATATCACAATCGCCAACAGTTACAACTGCGGGACAAGGAATTAAAGGATTTACAGAATTCATTAATTTCTCAGAACAGATGTCACCACTTGGAAACGCAACAGCTTTAGCGTGTGCTGACTATTGTATTACTTTATTTTCTGACCTCACACGATATGTAACAATGCAGAATTTATTCCATGATGGAGGATTTGCAAATACCGGTGTAACACAACAAGTGATTGAGCGCTTTGGGGATCAGTAATCCTTTACTTTAAATACTTTTTTGCTGCCCAAAATGTTCCAAATGGCAAAAATGCAGCAATAAATAAGATCAATGCTTTACTAAAAGCCCATTTTTCTTTTATTAAAAAAAGCAAAATATATCCGCAAAATAGCAAGAAGAATAAGCCGTGAATTAAGCCAACAATTTTATTTGGGTAACTAATTTCAAACTTGTATTTCAAAATCATTGTTATGAGTAATGCAATCCACGAAAATCCCTCTAAGATTGCTACTATTCGAAATTGCTTGATTAATTTATTATTTTTCATTTCTTCACTTGTTTTTCAAGGCCAAATAAGCGATCACGCAATCTAGCTGCTTCAATAAAATCTAGCTCTTTTGCTGCACTTTCCATGGCTTTCTTGGTTACTTTTATCTGTTTTCTTAATTCTTCTGAATCTGAATACTGCGGTGCTTCTTCAGCTGCTAATGGAACTGTTTCACTTTGTTCGTAGCGCAGTTGACGCATGGCTTGGTCTCCATCTGCAACCTGAGTTGAATCTATAATTTTCTCTTTTGATTTATTCAATGCAGTTGGAACCAATCCATTTTCTTTGTTATACGCATCTTGTAGTTCTCTCCTTCTCAGCGTTTCATCGATTGTCTTTTGCATAGAATTAGTCATTTTATCAGCGTACATAATAACCATTCCATTAAGATTTCTAGCTGCTCTTCCAACAGTTTGTACAAGCGAGCGCTCGTTTCTCAAAAATCCCTCTTTGTCAGCATCCAATATTGCCACCAATGAAACCTCTGGTAAATCAAGTCCTTCGCGCAATAAATTAACTCCAATTAAAACATCAAAAACTCCAAGTCGCAGTTGGCGTAATATCTCTACACGTTCAATTGTATCAATTTCACTGTGAATATAGCGACACAAAATCCCTAATTTATCTAAGTATTTTTGTAATTCTTCCGCCATTCTTTTTGTTAAAGTTGTCACTAAAACACGCTCTTTTACCGCTATTCGCTCCTGAATTGCTTCGATTAAATTATCAATTTGATTTGCGCTTGGTCGCACTTCAATTATTGGATCAAGCAATCCAGTTGGGCGAATTACTTGCTCAACCATAATCCCTTCAGATTTCTCGATTTCATAGTCAGCCGGCGTAGCAGAAACATAAATTCGCTGTTGCGCCATTCCTTCAAATTCCTCAAATTTTAAAGGACGATTATCGATAGCAGCTTGTAAACGGAAGCCATAGTCGATAAGATTAATTTTTCGGGCGCGGTCACCACCATACATTCCTTTAACTTGCGGAAGCGTAACATGACTTTCATCGATTACCATTAAATAATCTTCAGGGAAATAATCCAAAAGACAGAAAGGGCGTTCTCCAGACATTCTACGATCAAAATACCGTGAATAATTTTCAATTCCCGAACAATAACCCAATTCCCGAATCATTTCTAAATCGTAATTAACACGTTCATCTAAGCGTTTTGATTCCTCTAATTTCCCTTCCTTTTTAAAATTTTCTACTTGAACTACCAAATCATCTTGAATTTGCTCGATTGCTTGTTGTGTGTTTTCAGGACTAGAAACAAATAAATTTGCTGGAAAAATAGCAATTTCAGTATAACTTTCAATCTTCTGATTTGTTTCAGGATCTATGGAGGTAATTCCCTCGATTTCGTCACCCCAAAAAGAAATTCTTAACGCATAATCTGTATAAGCGAGAAAGATGTCAACAGTATCTCCAATGGCACGAAAAGTCCCGCGATCAAATCTATCTCCTGCTCTTGAATACAAATTTTCTACCAATTTAAATAGAAATTTATTCCTTGGAATGCTATCACCAATTTTCAAGTAGATGATACTATTTTTAAATTCACTTGGATTTCCAATTCCATAAATACAGGAAACAGAAGCAACAATAATTACGTCTTTGCGGCCAGAAAGTAAGGCAGATGTTGCAGAAAGTCGCAATTTTTCAATTTCGTCATTGATTTGTAAATCTTTTTCGATGTAAGTCCCGGTAACTGGCAAATATGCTTCTGGTTGATAATAATCATAATAGGAAACAAAATATTCGACGGAATTTTCAGGAAAGAATTGCTTAAATTCACCATACAACTGAGCTGCAAGTGTTTTGTTATGTGATAATACCAATGTAGGTCTATTGATTCCTGCAATTACATTAGCAATTGTAAAGGTCTTTCCGCTTCCAGTTACACCAAGTAAGGTTTGATGCTCTATTCCAGCAGATAAACCCGCTATCAATTGCCGAATTGCTTCAGGTTGATCGCCAGTTGCTTGAAATTCTGATACAAGTTGAAAATCCATTTTGTGGAGAAGATGGGATTCGAACCCACGACCTCTTGACTGCCAGTCAAGCGCTCTAGCCAACTGAGCTACATCCCCAATAGGTGCAAATGTAAAAAAAACAGAGGGATTCAGGTCAATTAATTATACAAGATACTAATAAAAGCACTTTCTTTTTTAATTAATAATCCGATTAGAATATAAGTAGTTGAAATTTCTAATATAGAACATTAACAAAGCCATTAACTTGCTTTGTATCATCATTGATTTTTGAACCATAACGAATAGTCCAATTGTAAATCCCAGAAGGAACTTTTAAACCATCTATTCCATAAGTTCCATCCCAACCAGCTGAGGCATCATTTGTTTCCCATATAGTTTCTCCCCATCGGTTATAAATTTCTAAATTGAAAGAATAAATATCAAAGCCAGAAGTAAAAATAGGCCTCCAAAGTTGATTGTGTTCATCTTCATCAGGAGTAAAGGTATTTGGAATATAAAAAATTGCTTCACTAAGCACAACTATTGTCATTTCATAGATGTCAAAACAACCCAATGGAGTACTTGCAGTTAATGAAACCAAGATATTATCTGAAGCACCTGTATATGTATGACTTGTATTCTGAACAGTACTAGAAGAATTATCTCCAAAATCCCATAAATAGGAAACTGCACCAATGCTTGAATTAAGAAAATTAATTTCCTCAATTTCAGAAGAAATTACTGCAGGATTAAAAGTAAAGGAAGCAATAGGATCATTTTCCATGAAAATATAGTCATCATATGTTGTGGTTTCAAAACAAGAGCTTAATTCGTATTCTAAGGTTATATCATGGAATCCACTTGCATCTAATATATGTGAATAGTTTGCACCTGTTCCAATTTCTGTATTATTCCAAAACCACGTATAATTAGCGCCAGGAATTGGATTTATAGTTGAAAAATTAACTGGTAAAGGATTACAACCTGTAAGTGTATCAGCAATAAAAGATGGTGGAATAGCTGGAACTATGACAATAGTCATATCTACAGTAGTTTGACACTGACCACTATTTGGAAGAAAGGTATGAGTAATAACTCCTGGAATTGATGAATCAATAGTTGCTGGGGTCCATACTCCAGTAATTCCTGGAGTATTATTTGAAATTGTTGGTAGAATTGGATTTAGGTCATCTTGACATAATTGTGGAATTTGACTAAAAGCCGCAACTTCTTGTATTGTTATATTAATAGTTGAAGGAGCACCACATAGACCAGGCGCTGGTGTAAAAGTATAGGGGAAAATTCCAGCTATTGCAGTAGAAATGATTGGTGGATTCCATGTCCCTTGATAAGGCACTGCATTTGAAGAAGTAGAAGACAATAATGGAGGCACACTATTGATGCATAAGGTATTTATTGGATTTAAACTTGCAGTTCCATTTGGTATGGTTATAACAGTCATAGTTGCAGTATTTGCACAATAAATATTTGTCGGTGTAAAGGTGTATACTTGACTTCCTACTGTGGCAGATGAAACAGTTGGGGGATTCCAAGTACCAGGAATAGGAGGTAAATTTGTAGAATTAGTTGGAAGAACAGCTGTCACAACTGAATTGTTACAGAATGGAAGAATTTGGGAAAAGGTTGGATTTATGGGAGCATTTACAGTTACAGTGCTTGTAGCAGAATTACTTATTGGTGCACCATTAATACCAAATCCGCTGGCAGAAACAGTATAAGTTGTACTTGAGATTGGTGAAACGGTAATACTTTGGGTAGTTTCTCCTGTTGACCAGGAATAAGATACAGTAGATGGATTTCCAGGAATATTTGCTGTCAGTATAACACTTTCACCGGGACAAATTGAAGCATTATTTACAGTTAGTGGTAAAACTGGAGTGCAAGAAATATTTGCAGTTCCAGGAGTTGTTTGAAAAAAATTAAGTTGTAAGTTTGGGTTTGTGACAGAGCTATAATTAGACAGGCAGATAATGAATTGCTGACCAGCTATTACCGATAATGCTGCTTCAAAATTTGTTGGACTTGCACCTGCAGGAAGAACAGTAGCCATGCCTGTAAAGCCTTCGCAGGCACCATTCCAATTACATCGAATAGGCGCTAATGTATTTGCTATGATTTCATTGCATGCTGTGGGTGAATAAGGCCACATAATCCAATCTAGGCATCCTGTGCTTGCATCTGCTCCAAATGTAAATTCTAAGGAGCCTGATGCAGCAATGTTAATTATCATCCATGTAGGATTTGGACCTGCAGAAAGTAAGCAACCAGCATTTAAAGTACCTACTGAATTAACTGGCCCCGGATTAGTAGAGGGATTTGAAAATGATCCCGTTGTTAGTTCTATTACACTTCCTGCTCCATTTGGTGTTATTACTAAAGGTTGATCTTCACAAATATTAATTGCATCAACACAATCTGGTTGAGCATAGGATGAAAAACTACAAAATAATAAAAGAAAAAGAAGTAAAGTTTTATAGAGTTTAATCATTATACTTTGTTTTTTAAAACGAAGATAAAAATAATTAGTTTCTTTTCAAAAAAAACTTAAATCAGAGATACGATTTGTTCTACTTTCTATTTTTGAATTTCGATTTTTTTTAGAATTTTTAAAAATTCTTTAATCCAAAAAAAAATTAAAATTGGAAAAACAAGAAATGAAATTTTATTAAAATTATATGCTGAAGTAAAATCTAAGTGAATAAGGTGCTGTATAGCCCTTGTCATACCACAACCTAAACAAGGTTTATCAAATAATAGCACTGACAAACAAGTAGTTTGACCATTGTCAAAAAAATTAGGGGAAAGAATTATCAATACAATAGGTATGATAATCATTCCCCCTAAAAGCAAAAGAAATCCTATTCTTTTCAATAGAGATACTTTTTATTATGAATTTTTAGAAACAACAATAAACGCATGAATAATACCTGGTATTCCACACAACATTGTCAAAAGAATATTGATTAATACCTTCTTAATGTCCCAATCTGTAGCTAAACCAACTGCAAGCCAAGGAATAAAAAAGCACAAAACGTATAATAAGCCTGTTGATACATCACCACCAAGATTTGAATCTGATGCTTTTAATGCTTTTTCACTACTTTTAATTGTTTGAGCATCATATTTTAAATCTGAGTTAGAAGCTTTTTCTTGTACTACAGTTTGGCTACTTTTTTCAGTTTGATTTACTGGAAAAGATGCATGAAGATCGTTTGTTAAGATAGCGATTGCTACAACTAAAATAGACATTAATAATTTTTTCATTTTTTTTAAGTTTAGGTTAGAAATTAATTTATTTACATGCCAAATATAATTAAAAGTTTTAAAAATTGATACATTTAAATAAAATCTTTCTTTAATTTTTTATTGGTGAATACTAATTTAAAAACTAATTTTAATCTCTAATTAATAATTGCTAAATGAAATTTATTTATTTATTGTTTTCTCTAATCTTCAGTTCAACTTTTCTATCTCAAGAATCAAGCAAACAAGAATATATTGGTGTATTAAGAACCGAATCTGATGAAATTATATCCTATAAAATTTCGTTTAAGGAACTAAAAAATAATAGTATAGAAGGAGAATCTTATACTGATTTTTATGGAAAAAATAATACAAAGGCAAAAATAAAAGGAACTTATGATAAAAAGACAAATAGCATTTCGTTTTATGAAACAAGCAATCTAAGCTCAAAATCAAAAGTAGATGTTAGTCAATTTTGTTTTATTAAAATAGAAAATATTGAAATTAAGGAAATAAAAGGGAAAAATATAATTCAAGGTTCGTTTAAAGGTTTTTATCCCTCTGGTAAAAGTTGTACTAACGGTTTTATTTACTTAGCTAAAACAAGTTTTTCAGAGATAATAAAAGAGGTTAAAACTGTTTCAGATTCATTAAAAAAAGCTGAATCTATAGAAATAGATAGAGCTAAAACAGTTTTAGTAAACAATTCTACTTTATCGTTAAATTGGATATCAAATAAAATTATTTTAGAAATATGGGATACATTCGATGAGGATGAAGATAAATTAAAAATTGTTTTTAATGAAAAAATAATATTAGATAATCTAGAAATTAAAAATGAAAAAAAAACAATTGAAATTCCTTTTACAGAAAAAGTTGGTATTCTTAAAATAATAGCAAAAAATGAAGGTGAAATTCCCTCAAATACCGTTAGCGTTAATGTTGTAGATTCTAAAAAACTTACTCCTTTTATTTCTAAACTAAAAACAGGTGAATCAATTTCAATTAACTTTAAGAAGAAATTTTGAAAATTAAATATTTAAATAGGTTTTAAGCTAATAAAACAATAAAATAAAGACCAGAATTAAGTATGTGAGATCTATGTTTTGCAAGTTTTAAAAAAAATAGAATGATTAAACTGCTCAGATTTAATTAAAATAATAATATAAAATCTACTTTTTTTTAATTCCGTGCTATTTTTTTAAATTTTTATTATAATTTCGGAACTTATAAAGTAAAAAGTGACATTAACTAAAATTGTTTATTACATTTTATGACCAGTATTTTTGTTGCCAAATTAGATTTTGGCTTTGATAGCGATCAATTACGAGAATTGTTCGAGCAATACGGAAAAGTCTTAAAAGCCAGTGTTGCAACCGACAGAGAAACAGGGAAATCTAGAGGATTTGGATTTGTTGAAATGGAAGACCGAGAGGAAGCTTTAGAAGCAATTTCTGCTTTGGATAATTTTGCTATAAATGGAAGACCCATTGCTGTTAAAGAAGCTGAAGACCGAGGCGCTCCACCTAGACCAACTTTTGAGAAAAAACCTTATGTGCCAAATAATGGCGATTTTCCAACTACGCAAGATATTGATGCTCTTCCTAGTTTAGAAATCTCGAAAATTGAACCTCGAAAAAAATTAAATAATTTAAAAGATCGCAAAAGTCCTGATTCCGAAGGGAAAAATAAAAAACCTAAAATGGATGCATACAAAAAAAGTGGTAAGCCCGGGAAATTTTTTGATGATGACGACTTAGATGAACTTGATGATGATTTGTTTTCCTACAAACGAAATGATGATGATTTGTTGGATGAAGATGAAGATTAAATGTTTTGTCTATAATTAGACTCAATAATCTTACATTTGCAAACAATGAAATTGAATTACGCTTCAAGTTTAAAGCACCCTGTTTTTAAAGTTATTTCTCAATATATTGCTGAAAATAAAATTGAAGCATATGTTATTGGTGGATTTGTGCGCGATTTACTTCTTGAGAGTCCATCAAAAGACATAGATATTGTCGTCATTGGTGATGGACCTGAACTCGCAACTGCCATTGCCAAAATTATGCGTGTCAAATCTGTGAGTATTTTTAAAAATTATGGTACCGCTCATTTTCGCTACAAAGATTTAGATGTTGAATTTGTAGGTGCACGCAAGGAATCGTATGTTTCAGATTCAAGAAAACCAGAAACAGAGATTGGAACACTAAAAGATGATCAAAATCGCAGAGATTTTACCATCAATACACTTGCTTTAGACCTACGTCCAGAAACTTTTGGAAACATTCTAGATCCTTTTAATGGTATTGAAGATTTAGAAAAAGGAATTATTAGAACTCCCCTCGAACCTGAAATAACCTTTAGTGACGATCCACTCAGAATGTTAAGAGCAATTCGTTTTGCGTCACGTTTAAACTTTAAAATTGAAATTTCATGCTTGGAGGCTATTCGAAAACAAGCTAAGCGCTTGGAAATAATATCAAGAGAAAGGATTAGTGAAGAGCTAAATAAAATAATACTAAGTGAAACTCCTTCACGTGGTTTTAAATTACTAAATTCTACGTACTTATTAGAACAATTTTTTCCAGAATTTATTCAACTAAAAGGAATTGAAACAATTGACGGAAAAAGTCATAAAGACAATTTCGAACACACCCTAGAAGTTTTGGACAACATCTCACAAAATACAGATTCGCTGTGGCTTCGTTGGGCTGCTATTCTTCATGACATCGCAAAACCACCGACAAAAAGATTCGACCCAATTGTAGGATGGACATTCCACGGTCACGAAGAACTAGGGTCAAAATGGGTACCTCGGATTTTTAAAAATCTGAAATTACCACTTGATCAAAAGATGAAATATGTTCAGAAATTAGTACGGCTTCACCTTCGACCAATTGCACTTATTAAAGGTTCTGTTACGGATTCTGCAATTCGTAGGCTGCTCAATGAAGCAGGAGATGACATTGAAGATCTTATGTTGCTATGCAATGCTGATATTACCTCAAAAAATGAATTTAAAGTTAAGAAATACAAAAATAATTTTGAATTGGTGTCGCAAAAGCTAAAAGATGTTGAAGAGAAAGACCGTATTCGAAATTTTCAACCACCTGTTAACGGTGAATTAATTATGAAGACTTTTAATATCGGTCCAGTTGCTGAAATTGGAACCATTAAAAGCAAAATAAAAGAGGCAATCCTAGAGGGTGAAATTTCAAATAATTTTGATGAAGCTGTTGCAGAAATGCTAAGATTGGGAAAAGAAATGGGATTATCTGTTGTAAAAACTCCTGTTTTTAATAAATAATTTTAATTTTACATAGATTGAAAAATCAAAAGTATGCCAGGAATTAAATTCAGAGTTTTATTGGATTCAGAGAAAAAAGAAGAAGTATTTCGCGATATTCTCATAGCAGATACTGATAATTTTGAGTCTTTTTATAAAATTATTTTGGATTCCTTTGATTTTAAAGGTGATCAAATGGGTAGTTTTTATGTTTCCAATGATATGTGGGACAAAGGACATGAAATTAGCTTAATGGATATGACCTATGATGATGATTCGATTGACGAGCCATCTACAGTTATGAATTCAGCCACTATTAAAGATTTTTTACACGAACCAGATCAAAAATTTATCTTAGTTTACGATTTCCT
>JBILAB010000153.1:0-4526 GCA_044354455.1 Crocinitomicaceae bacterium
AATTGTAATATCCCAGTGGAACATGTTCTTTTTGAAAATTTTGCCCCAAACACGAAATACGATACGATTTTAATGCTCATGAATGGAATAGGAATAGCAGGGACATTAGGGCAACTGAAAGCGACACTTTTACATGCAAAAACGCTATTGAAACCCGGCGGTCAACTAATTTGTGACTCATCTGATATTCGCTATTTATACGAAGATGATGATGGAGCGCTTTGGATGAATCTGAATGCTGAATATTATGGAAATTTCCGTTTTCAAATGCACTACAAAAAAACTTCTGGGCCTTGGTTTGATTGGCTCTATATCGACTACGATAGTCTACATATCATAGCAAATAAAGCTGGCTTTTCTTGTAAAAAAGTTTCGGAACAAGATCATCATTTTTTAGCACAACTGAGTATCAACTGATATGAAAAGGTTTCTTTTCTTAGTCTTTTTTACTTTTTCTTTTCTGTTATCAGCTCAAATAGAGAAAAAAAGTCTCCTATGGGAAATTCGCAATCCTACCAATAATCAAATATCATATCTTTTTGGAACCATGCACATCATGGATGAAGAATCTTTTTTTTTACCGAAAAAACTATTGCTCTTACTTGCAAAATCTGAAGCATTGTGCATGGAGATTAACTCACTAAATAATGCAGAACTTTCACCAAATAAATTGATTTTAGAAAAAGGAAGTTTCAATGATATTTTTTCTGAAAGGGAACTAGACACAATTCATCAATGGGCGAGTGAATATTTATTAATGAATGTCAAGCAATTTGATGAGAATTTTAAGCAAGCAAAGCCATTTTTAGTACTGCAATTTATTCTACAAAATTCGCTTCCAGAATATACAAAGTCACAGGAATTAGAACTTGAAAATACAGCAAAACTTAAAGGTATTGAACTTCTCGGCTTAGAAACAATAGATCAACAACTAAAACTATTTGATGATTTAACTTCCTTTGAACAAAAAAATATGATCTTAGATGCCTTGAGAAATCAAGATAAAGCAAAGCTTGAATTTAAGGAACTAGAGGAACTTTATTTACTCCAAAATCTTGATTCTTTGTACTCATTTATTCAAAAGGATAATTCTCTCCCAAATTCACGGATTTTCTTGGAAGAACGGAATATCCGGTGGATTTCACTAATTAAGAATATGATGTCAAAACAAAAAGTCTTTTTTGCTGTCGGTGCGGCACATCTTGCAGGACCAGAAGGGTTAATTGAATTACTAATTAAAGAGGGATATGAACTAAATGCAATAAAATTATGAGAAAGCTAATACAATTTCTTCTTTTTCTACTACTAACAAGTTGTTCAACTTATTCTGAACAAGAAATTCAAGATTTTGATTCTAAAATTTCTACTTATATCAAAAAAAACAACTTGAAGTTTGATAAATCATCGTCAGGACTACGCTATTTCATCTCAAAAAATGGAGAAGGAAAATTTATTCGATATACTGACAGTGTTTCAATCACCTATTCAGGATTTTTATTGAATGGAAAACGTTTTGACAATCAAAAAAATCCCATAACATTTGCTGTTCGTGATTTAATCGCCGGATGGAAAGAAGTATTGCTAATGTGTAAAAAAGGTAGTGAAGTTAAAATGATTCTCCCACCATCTATTGCTTATGGAGATCATAAATTAGATAATATCCCGCAAAATTCGATTTTGAAATTTAATATGAAGGTTTGGGAAGTAAAATAAGTCGAAAAACTTGCTATTTAAAAGGCATTTCTTACTTTTGAGTTCAAAATTAAATATATCTAAATTATGAGTGTTTTAGTAAACAAAAACTCAAAAGTTCTTGTTCAAGGTTTCACTGGAACCGAAGGCACATTTCACGCAAGCCAAATGCTTGAATATGGTACAAATATCGTTGGTGGTGTTACACCAGGAAAAGGTGGGACAAGTCATTTAGATAGACCGGTTTTTAATACAATGCATGAGGCAGTTGAGAAAACGAAGGCAGATGTTTCTATTATTTTTGTGCCGCCAGCATTTGCTGCAGATGCAATAATGGAAGCTGCGGAAGCAGGAATAGCTGTAATTGTTTGTATCACAGAAGGAATTCCTGTTAATGATATGATTAAAGCCAAAGAATACATTAAAGGTTTTAAATGCAGATTAATAGGTCCAAATTGCCCTGGAATAATTACAGCAGGAGAAACTAAAATAGGAATAATGCCCGGTTTTGTTTTCAAAAAAGGGAAAATTGGTATTGTTTCAAAATCTGGAACACTCACCTATGAAGCAGCAGACCAAGTTGCTAAAGCAGGCATGGGAATTACAACTGCGATTGGTATTGGAGGAGATCCAATAATTGGAACAACAACACAAGAAGCTGTTGCCTTATTAATGAATGATCCAGAAACAGATGGCATTGTAATGATTGGAGAAATTGGTGGTAATCTTGAGGTGCTTGCAGCAAGATGGATTCAAGAAAATGGCACAAAACCAGTTGTTGGATTTATCGCTGGTGAAACTGCTCCTGTAGGAAGAACAATGGGGCACGCTGGAGCAATTGTAGGTGGAAAAGATGATACTGCACAAGCTAAAAAACGCATTTTGAGAGAATGTGGTGTGCATGTTGTAGATTCACCTGCTCACATTGGTGCAAAAATGGCAGAGGTTCTTTCAATAAAAGTTTAAATGAGTATAGTGCAATTCTTTTGAAGTTTTGCTAATTCCAGAAATCCCAGGATAGACCAATTTTTATTTGAGTTGAAGGCAAGGGAGAACCAATAATAAAAGTTTGCATTCTGTTGGCCCACAAATACGCTAAATTATCCCAACGAAGAAAAAAACGAAATTTATCGACTTCAAATCCTGAAAAAACTCCCGCATTTAACATTCCAGAATTCAAATTCGTTTGACTTAAAACAGTAAAATCATAAATTCCCATTTGCGGATTAAACATTAAACTTTTATAGCTAGAAAGAGCAATAAAATCAAATCCCAACATCCCTTTTAATTTTTTCGCCTTAAAAATCCCTCCTTTAATCAAGAAACGAGTTTCAAAAGTATGCTGTGGAAGAAAATTAATAGATTTATCCATCCTTGTAAAAGTATAACTTGGATAAATATGAAAAATTGAAAAGTGTAATTCTGAAGAAATTTTTGCTTGCTGAATTATGGCTGAAGAAATAGCTAAATCTCTTTGCCATTTGGAAACACTTGTATTATAAAAATAATTTTGCTTAAACGAAATAAGGGCATAATCAAGTGAAATAAGCTGTTTTCCTAAAGTTTTAAATAGTGCACACTTTAACTTTTGATGTGTTTGCAATTCAAAATTTTCCAATTTATAAAAAACGTTATTGGAAGAATAATAACGTTGGAAAACAAGAGGTAAACTTCTTATAAAAGTATGATTTACAGCAATTTTATAACCCGAAAATAGAGAGCTAAACTCCGAAAAAGAGCGAAAAGTATTTTTTGCACCATATAAATTATAAGATGACGAGTTTGAGATTTCAATGAACTTATTTTTAAATTGAAACTGCTCGTTTATATCAAATTCTGTCGTATCGCTATTAATATCAAAATTTGCATAGTTCCAATTTCGTAAAACTGCATGTGTGGAGAATTCAAGAGAGGGAGTTTTATAAAAAACCCCAAGTTGATTTTCAAACGTTTTTAAAGTATATGCGTCACTGGTCTGTGTACTATCAAAATAAATAGAATCATAATTATTGACAATAGTGGAATTTTCAAAATAAGAACGCTTTAAATTCTCATAAAACTGCTTTATTTCTAAACCAAATACATGTAAAGAATCTGAAAACAATGAAAATGAATTTGTTAAACAAACTTTTGAATTCGATAAAAGGCTGTAAGCATCATTTTTATTTACAGGAAGTAATTCTGGTGAAAAGTTTACTGCTTGAGAATCACTCACCACACCCCCATTCCACTCGCGAAGTTCTTTTGTACTTCTTGCCTCTAATAAAAATGAATGTCGCTTTGAATTTCGTGCCAACTGAAAGGCGTAAGAACTTCTAGAAAATGCTGTATTTCTAAAAAATCCATCTGTTTTATCAGTTCCTATCTGTGCATTTAGCAAAAATCCTTTTTTAAAGGCTTGCTGATAGTTGACACCAAGTAATTGTGAGCCCTGAGATCCAAATAAATATGAAAAACCAACATGTGGAAGGGCTGAAAATGTCACTGCTCCTCTTTCTTTTTGCAGTGGGTAATAAATCGAGGAATTCATATCAAGTAAATCAATACTTGGAAAACCAAAACGATTACTAAATGATTTAATAGGAAAAGAAGATGCTAAATAAATACTATTGAAATCCATTGTGTCTATTCTACCTGACGTTGAATAGTTAGACTTTAATGTGTCAGTCGGAGTAACTAGATGTATTTGAGAATAACAAAAATAGTTGATAATAAAGAAAAGAATACTAATTCTTAGATGCATCATAGAAAACAAACTTAACAAAAAAAGGGGCAAAAGCCCCTTCAATTTAGTTCAAAAAGTAAAATTACATTTTATTGATAAAAACCTGAAG
>JBILAB010000023.1:0-15971 GCA_044354455.1 Crocinitomicaceae bacterium
TTAACAAGATAATGCGTACATACTTTAATTTTATTAAAAATACTGAGTATATCAGATTTCATCATCGATAGTTCTGTAACTCCATTTATCATAATAGCGTAACGCATTTGAACTAAATCTAACCAGCCACAACGTCTTGGTCTTCCTGTTGTTGCACCAAATTCACTGCCTTCTTTTCGGATTAACTCCCCTAATTCATTATCTAATTCTGTTGGAAATGGACCGCTTCCCACTCGAGTACAATACGCTTTAAAAATTCCTACAACTTTTCCGATTCTGGTTGGGGCAATTCCAAGACCAGTACAAGTTCCTGCAGTTACAGTATTTGATGAAGTTACAAAAGGATAAGTTCCAAAATCAATGTCTAACATTGTTCCTTGAGCGCCTTCAGCTAGGATTTTTTTTTCTTCAAGCAATGCTTTATTTAGAAAATGTTCACTGTCAACTGCTTGCAAACTTTTTAATGTTTCAAGACTTTCTAACCAAGGAAGCTCAAGTGAATTTAAATCGTACTCAAAACCTTCATAATGGGCTAAAATTCCAATGTGTTTTTCAACAAGTGCCTGATATTTTTCGTTAAAATTTTCTGAAAATATATCTCCAACACGCAAGCCATTTCTGCCAGTCTTATCCATGTAGGTTGGACCAATTCCCTTTAAAGTTGAACCTATTTTATTTTTTCCTTTTGCTGCTTCAGATGCCGCGTCAAGTAAACGATGTGTTGGTAAAATTAAATGTGCTTTTTTTGAAATAAAAAGTCGCTTTTTAAAGTCAATGTTGTAGGGCGCAAGTTTATCAAGTTCTCCTTTAAATATAAGTGGATCAATTACAACTCCATTACCTACTAAATTAATAACATTAGGATGAAAAATACCAGAAGGAATTGTATTTAAAACGTGTTTAATCCCTTCAAATTCCAATGTATGTCCTGCATTAGGTCCTCCTTGGAATCGAGCAATAATATCATATTTTGGAGTTAAAACATCTACAATTTTACCTTTTCCTTCATCGCCCCACTGAAGGCCTAATAATACATCTACTTTCATGCTAACTTCTTAAAATAATTTTCTACTGCAGCTAGTGAATCTACTATTGAAAATACTTCCTGCATTTTAGTAATTTCAAATAATTTATTTAACCCATTATTTGGACTTAGTAATAAAACATCTCCTTGATTAATACGTGCTTTTGTTAAAGTTTTTACCATAAATGCTATTCCACTTGAATTCGTATGAGAAAGTTCGCTAAGGTCAAAGACTATATTCCAGTTTTTATTAGATGATAACACCTCATTTGCGATTGTTAAATCCGCATCTGAAAGAATTTTCCCTTCAAACCGAAAAATAATGAATGAAGTATTTTTTTTTACATTAAATATAACACTCATCTTATTGTTTTTTATTTTTCATCCCGTAAAAATAAAGTGAATGATGTTGAATTTTAAGATCAAATAGTTCTTCAACTGTCTCTTTTATTTGTTGTATTCGAGGGTCACAAAATTCAAAAACTTCACCTGAATCTGTACAGATAACATGGTCATGTTGCTTTGATCCATGCGATTTTTCAAATTGCGCTAAATTTTTTCCAAATTGATGTTTTCGAACAAGATTACAAGCAAGTAATAAATCAATTGTATTGTACAAAGTGGCCCTGGAAACTCGATAATTGTGATTTTTCATTTTAATATACAAGGACTCAATATCAAAATGCCCTTCATAGTTATATATTTCAACGAGTATGGCAAAACGTTCCGGTGTCTTTCGGTGCATATTTTGCTCTAGGTATGCTGCAAAAATATCCTTAACGGTTTTTTGTAATTCTTCAATTGTCATTTAGCAAAACAAATTTAAGTATTTATTTAGTTTTACTACTTTATGCTTTAAAATCACAAAGCAACTTTATCAACACTTTATGAACGATTAAGCAAAAAAAAAGAGGCCCTTGGGACCTCTTAATATTATTTACTAGGTAAAAAAGCTTATTCGCCTTTTTCCATTTTTTCTTTTAATTCAGCAAGTGCATCGAAATCACCTAGTGTAGATTTTTCGGTATTCTCATTTACTGCTTTCACTGCTTGATCTGTAGATGAAACAGCTGCCTTTTTAGGAGCTTTAGCTGTTTTTGCAGCAGCACTTGGCTTAGCGCTTGAGCTTGGTCGATCTTCACCTTCTTCAAAAGTACGTGTATGAGAAACAACGATTTTCTTTAATTCTTTATTAAACTCAATTACTTTAAAATCTAGTGTTTCTTCAACTTTAGCATTCTGACCATCTTCTTTCTTTAAATGTTTCGCAGGACAAATTCCCTCAACACCGTAAGGCAATGAAACAATTCCTGACTTATCTTTCATTTCGATAATAGTACCCCTATGAATAGATCCATCCGAGAAAGTAGATTCAAAAACATCCCATGGATTTTCTTCCAATTGCTTATGACCTAGAGAAATTCTTCTATTTTCACGATCTATTTCTAAAACAATCACATCCATTCCCTCTCCAACTTTACAGAACTCAGAAGGATGTTTGATTTTCTTTTGCCATGATAAGTCTGAAATATGAATCAATCCATCAACACCTTCTTCTAATTCTACAAATACTCCAAAATTGGTGAAATTTCTAACTTTAGCAGAGTGTTTTGAGCCAACAGCATATTTTGTTTCAATGTCATTCCATGGATCTGGCATTGATTGCTTAATTCCCAGGGACATTTTTCGGTCTTCACGGTCTAAAGTCAAAATAACTGCTTCTACAGTATCTCCAATACTCATAAAATCTTGTGCAGAACGTAAATGTTGAGACCAACTCATTTCTGAAACGTGTATCAATCCTTCAACACCAGTTGCTAATTCGATAAATGCACCGTAGTCAGCCATAACAACAACTTTTCCACTTACTTTATCGCCAACATTTAAGTTTGTATCTAAAGAATCCCATGGATGAGGTTGTAATTGTTTCAATCCAAGAGCGATGCGTTTTTTGTCATCATCAAAGTCTAAGATTACAACATTTATTTTTTGATCTAATTCTAACATTTCTTCAGGATGCGAAACACGTCCCCAAGATAAATCTGTAATGTGAATTAAACCATCAACACCTCCTAAATCGATAAATACACCGTAGGAAGTGATATTTTTTACAATACCTTCTAAAACTTGACCTTTTTCAAGTCCAGAAATAATTTGTTTTTTCTGTTCTTCTAATTCAGCTTCTATTAATGCTTTGTGAGAAACAACGACATTTCTAAATTCTTCATTGATTTTCACAACCTTGAATTCCATGTTTTTTCCAACATAGACATCGTAATCGCGAATAGGTTTTACATCAATCTGCGATCCTGGTAAAAATGCTTCAATTCCAAATACATCAACGATAAGTCCACCTTTAGTACGACATTTAACATAGCCGGTGATAATTTCTCCAGTACGTAAAACATCATTTACACGTAACCAAGCACTGTGCATGCGTGCAGTTTTGTGAGAAACGACTAATTGACCAGTCTTGTCTTCACGACATTCAACATAAACATCTACTAAATCACCAATTTTTAAATCAGCATTGTAGCGAAATTCATTTGCTGCAACCACTCCCTCAGATTTATATCCGATATTAATGATTACTTCTTTTTTTGTAATTAATACAACTGTGCCTTGGATTACTTCTCTCTCGTTGATAGAAGTTAAAGTTTTTTCGTAACGATCAGACATTTCTGAACGTTGGATTTGATTGTAACCGTCTAATTGCAACGCTTCCCAATCAAAATCTGCAGTTCCCTGCGGGTTAATTGTTTCTGCCATTTGGCTTATAAGTTTTGTATTTCATCGCCTCTACACGAATGAAAGTAGGTTAGTAAAAAGGTCTTTTGTAGAGAATTGACCCACAATTAAGGGGTACAAAGATAGTAAATTATTTTATAAACTAAAGAAAACAGATAGATTTTTTCTCTATGGAGTAACGCATTTCCTTATCATATATAATTTTAAGAATTCCTATATTCATGGGCAACAAAACAGTTTAAATTAAAATATAATCTAAATTCTATTTTGTTTATTATAATCTCTCTTTTTTTATCTTTGCAAACTTATGAAATACGCAGCAATAGATATTGGCACAAATGCCGCTCGACTTTTAATTGGAGAGCTTATTGAAGATAAAGGACAATCTTCTGTAAAAAAAATCACTTACCTAAGAATACCACTGCGTTTGGGAGATGATGTTTTTGAAGATGGAAAAATCTCAAATACAAAACTTGAAATGTTTATCAAAACGATTTCTGTATTCTCTCTTTTAGCTCAAATTTATGATGTAAAAAATATAAGAGCCGTTGCAACTTCTGCAATGAGAATTGCTGAAAACAGTAAAAATGTTATAGAAGAAATAAACGCACAAACTGGTGTGAAGATTGAAGTAATATCTGGAGATGAAGAAGCAAAATTGATTTTAGGAGGATTTTCATTGCTAAATATCCCAAAAAAAATAGCTTTTATCGTAATTGATGTTGGAGGAGGGAGTACAGAAATTAGTGTTTTTGAGAATGGTCAACGCATCGCATCAAAGTCTTTTGAATTAGGAACAATTCGCATATTAAAAGGAAAAACTAGCCCTGAAATTTGGAGCGATTTAACAATGTGGATTAAGGAAAATGTTGATGTTTTAGAGGATCATTTACTATTTGGAACGGGTGGAAATATCCAAAAAGCCCATGATATTATTGCTCAAAAAGCAAATGACTCTTTGTCTCTAATCGAAATTGAAAAACTTCAGGCTGAATTGGCACCTTTGAGTCTTACCGAAAGGATGAAACGCTTTTCAATTAAGGAAGAACGCGCTGATGTGCTAGTTCCTGCTCTAGATATTTATATTTATATTCTAAAAGAACTAAATATTCGTACCTTACAGGTTCCAAATATTGGGCTTTCAGATGGAATGATTTATGCCATGCACAAAGAAGAATTAGAAAAATAGTGATACAAAAACCGACAATACCAAAAGGAACTCGTGATTTTTTACCACAAGATGTGGCAAGAAGGAATTATATTTTTGATACAATTAAGTCCGTTTTCAAAATGCATGGTTTTGCTCCAATTGAAACTCCAAGTTTTGAATTATCCTCAACCTTAATGGGAAAATATGGCGAAGAGGGTGATCGCTTAATCTTTCGAATTTTAAATTCTGGAGAGAAGATGAAACGCGCAGATCTTTCAGCACTTCAAGAGGATAATTTACCGCGATTTGCAAATTCACTCTCTGAAAAAGCTTTGCGCTATGATTTAACTGTTCCTTTTGCACGCTTTGTAGTCCAGCATCAAAATGAATTAACTTTCCCTTTTAAGCGTTATCAAATTCAAGCTGTTTGGCGTGCTGATCGACCTCAACACGGCCGTTATCAAGAGTTTTTTCAATGCGATGCTGATGTTGTTGGAAGCGATTCATTGCTCTGTGAATTAGAATTAATTCAGATTTTTGATGCTGTTTTAAGTCGTTTTAATTTACCTGGGTTCTCGATAAAAATCAATAATCGCAAACTGCTTTCAGGAATCGTAGAATTAATAGGAGAAAGTGAAAAATTAGTTGATATCGTAGTTGCTATAGACAAACTAGATAAAATTGGTAAAGAAGGTGTAATTACTGAATTAGAAAATAAAGGAATCTCAAGTAAAGCGATTGTTGCTATTCAACCTTTATTCGATTTACAAGGAACAAATAATGAAAAGTTAGATAAAATGGCGGCATTTCTTTCTGAATCGAAAATTGGCTTAAAAGGAGTTGAGGAGTTGAGAAGTATCTTTTCACTTCTCGATAAAATTGAATTTAATCAAGAAAAAATTGAATTCGATATTACATTAGCAAGAGGTTTAAATTACTATACTGGGGCAATTTTTGAAGTGCTTGCCCACGATGTTAAAATGGGAAGTATTTGTGGTGGTGGTAGATACGATGATTTAACTGGTCTTTTTGGACTAAAAGATTTATCTGGAGTTGGTATTTCATTTGGTGCAGATCGTATTTATGATATTTTAAAAGAATTGGATTTATTCCCAAAATACTTGACTGAAGGTTTAACAGTATTATTTGTAAATTTTGGAGAAAAAGAGTCTGAAATAGCATTAAAATTAGCAGTTTCGCTTCGTGCTAATTCAATTGATTGTGAAGTCTACCCCTCTCCTTTAAAAATGCAAAAACAATTAAAATATGCGAATGACCGAGGCGTAAAATTTGTTGCTATCATTGGGGAAGAAGAAATGAAACTTGGCAAAATTATCATAAAAATCATGGAGTCAGGAGAACAGATTTTAATGAGTCACTCCTCATTTATTGACTATTTTAAACACAACTAAATGAAAAAAAATGCTTTACTGTTTTGTGTTGCTTTAATATTTGTAGCTTGCAAAAGCAAAAAAGGTTCTTGGACTTCATCTGACAAGGAAAAAGCTCAAAAAGAAGTTGAAAAATATAGTTCATCTTTGGAAATTTTAGGAAAAAACAAAGATCTTTGTTTTAAGTGTTATTTGTCTGCTCTTGAGAAGAAATATGAAAATAATGATAGTGCATCAAAAGATGTTGCTGGTCGCGATCTAATTCTAATGGATTGCGCTATTAAATACCTTCATTACTAAAATCAATTCAGATTTGGGTTAAAAAGCATTTCCACATGTGGAATTCCATCTTCTAAGTATTCTTTTCCTGTAGAAACAAATTGATGAGCCATGTAAAAAGACTCTAAATGTTTTTGAGCAGAAATACGAATTGCAACAGCACCAAATTCAGCTTTTGAAAATGCAAGACACTGCTTCATGAGTTCATGTCCATTTCCATTTCCTCTGAGGGCCTCTGTCATTACGACTCTTCCAATTGATGCTTCCTTGTACGATAAGCCTGGAGGGACAATTCGTGCAGTAGCAACAATATCACCAGCGCCAGTTCTGCATATTACATGATAGCATTTTTTATCTTTTCCATCTAATTCCATATAGGGGCAATTTTGCTCTACGACAAAAACTTTTATGCGCAGCGCAATAATATCATGGAACTCAGATGTACTCAGTTCTTGAAATGTCTTAAATTGAAATTGAAGTCCCATAAAATAAAAGTACTAACTTTATTAAAATCTTACATTCCAAAATAATATCTATTATTAAAATATTTTTCCTGGATTTAAAATTCTATTAGGATCAAATACACCTTTTATTTGACGCATTAAATTTAAAGTGATTTCCGGAAAGGCAATATCCATATATTGTTTTTGAACCAATCCGATGCCATGTTCTCCAGAAATAGTACCTCCAAGTTTTATCACTTGAGTAAATATTTCTCGAATAGCAAGGGACAACTCTTTTTCCCAAAATTCATCACTTAGATCGCCTTTAATAATGTTTACATGAAGATTTCCATCTCCCGCATGGCCATAACAAACAGATTTAAAACCATACTTTTTGCCAATTTCTTTCACCTGATAAAGCAATTCTGGAAGCGCAAATCGAGGGACAACGGTATCCTCTTCTTTGTAAATAGATTGAGCTTTTACTGCTTCTGCAACTTTTCTTCTCAAGCTCCAAAGTGTTGTTTTTTGTGCTTCTGAATCGGCAAATAAGATTTCATCTGTTTCAAAATTTTCTAAAACCGCAAATATTTTCTCGCATTCTTTCATCAATTGCTCTTGATCAAATCCGTCTACTTCAATTAATAAATGTGCTTGATGGTTATCAGCAACAGGAACTGAAGTCTCACCCATAAATTCTTTTGTCCAAATTAAAGCATCCCGTTCCATAAATTCAAGTCCGCTTGGTGTTATTCCAGCTTGAAATATTGCAGCAACTGCCTCGCATGCTTTTTGAGCATCGAAAAATGGAACTAGCATTAATAAATCATGTGTTGGATGCGGAATTAATTTCAACACTATTTTTGTAATAATTGCTAGTGTTCCTTCAGAGCCTACCATTAATTGCGTTAAATTATAACCTGTGGCATTTTTTAAAACATTCGCGCCAGTCCAAATAACTTCACCGGAAGGTAATACAACTTCCAAGTTTAATACATAATCTTTTGTCACGCCATATTTTACAGCTTTAGGACCACCAGAATTTTCAGACACATTTCCACCGATAAAACAAGAACCTTTACTTGCTGGATCTGGTGGATAAAAAAGTCCTTTTTCCTTAACTGCATCTTGTAAAACTTGAGTAATTACGCCAGGCTCAGTTATTACTTGGTGATTTTTTTCGTCGATTTTTAGAATTTTATTAAACTTTTCCATTGAAAGCAAAATGCCTCCATGAATTGGCAGAGAACCTCCACTAAGTCCTGTGCGAGCACCTGCAGGTGTTACTGGAATTTTTTCTGCGTGACAATAACGCATGATCTCAGATATTTCTGAGACACTCGTTGGCTTTAAAACTATTGCAGGCGGATAACTTAAATCTTCTGTTTCATCATGACCATATTCAACAAGCGTATCATGAAGAACAAATGCTTTCTCTTTTAAAAGAGTAGTGAGGTGTTCAATCTGAGTGGAGTTAATGCTAATTTGCATTTTTTGTACTAGTTATTCTGTAAAAATAACAATTCGCCACGAATTGATTCAATTCAATCGAAAATTGTAATTTTAAGGCAAAATTAAAATTAGATGTCCAAGGAAGTTTATATTGTTGACGGAATTCGAACAGCAATTGGTAGTTTGGGTGGAACATTGGCCACAATGCGAGCAGATGATTTAGCTGCTTTTGCTATCAAAAGTTTAATCGATCGTCATCCTAATTTAGATCTTAATGCAATCGAAGATGTAATTCTTGGTTGTGCAAATCAAGCTGGTGAAGATAATCGTAATATAGCAAGAATGGCTGGATTGTTGGCCGGGCTTCCAGTTGGAGTAGCTGGCGAAACAGTGAATCGTTTGTGTGCCTCTGGAATGGCAGCAACAATTAATGCTGCAAGAGCAATCAAAGATGGAGCTGGCGAATTGTATATTGCTGGTGGTATTGAGCATATGACTCGTGGACCATGGGTGATTTCAAAAACTTCAACTGCATTTGGAAGAGATGCGCAAATGTATGATTCTGCGTTTGGTTGGCGGTTTATAAATCCCAAAATGGAAGAGCTTTATGGCGTTGATTCTATGGGAATAACAGCAGAAAATTTGGTGGAAAAATATGGTATTGAAAGAGTAGCGCAGGATAAATTTGCATGTTGGTCGCAAGAAAAAGTGGCAAAAGCACAAGCAAATGGTTTTTTTGATGGCGAAATCGCTACTTTAACAATTCCTCAAAAGAGAAAAGAATCAATTATATTTCAAAAAGATGAATTTGCGCGACCAAGCACAAGCTTAGAAAGTTTAGCAGGATTAAAACCTGCATTTAAAAAAGATGGATCTGTTACAGCTGGAAATTCTTCTGGGTTGAACGATGGTGCAGCCGCATTGTTGATTTCTTCTGGCGAAGGACTCATTAATCATAATTTAAAACCATTGGCAAGAATTGTAAGTTCTGCAGTTGCTGGGGTTGAGCCAAGTATTATGGGGATAGGTCCGGTTTTGGCATCTCAAAAAGCACTAGAAAGAGCTGGTTTGACCATAGCAGACATGGATATTTTAGAATTAAACGAAGCTTTTGCAGCACAAGTTTTAGCTTGCACTCGTGCGCTAGGAATTGCAGATAATGATCCACGGATCAATCCAAACGGAGGTGCTATTGCACTTGGTCATCCACTTGGAATGTCTGGAGCTCGTCTACTTTTAACAGCGGCAAGGCAACTTCAAGAAAGTTCAAAGCGCTATGCTCTTGTAACAATGTGTATAGGAGTTGGTCAAGGTTATGCTACGATTCTTGAAAGAACTTAATTTTAAATGATAATCTAGAGGTGAAAAGACGATTTTTAATTTTATTACTTTTAACTCTTCTAGTTTGTTCTTGTAAAAAGAAACAGACAACGTGGAACAGCAATTGGTCTGCACCTATTATTTCAGATACAATTAGTCTTTCCAATTTATATAACGATTCAACTCTAGTTTCGAGTAATCAAACTTCAATTGATTTAGATTTAAGTCGAACCATTTTAAATCTTGGTCTTTCTGACCTTGTAGGTTTTCCAGATACGACAATTAATCAAATTTTTAACCTGAATTTTAGTTTAAGTAACGTCCCTCCTGGTTATACTTTTGCAAATACAATCGAAGAGCATTCCTTTGATTTAAATGGGGTGCAATTAAAAAAAGTAGATGTTTCCTCTGGAACTATAAAGCTGAGGGTTTTTAATTCTATTGCTACAAAAGTTTATTTTAAAATTATTTTACCTGGAATTACAAAAAATGGGCTTCCTTTTGAGCAGATTTTTTTCGTTAATGCTGGCACAAATGCCCAACCGGGAAGCGCAGAGGAAAGCTTAGATATATCTGGTTTCTCATTTGACTTAAGAGGAGTAAATGGTTTAGGATATAATAAACTTCAATCACAATTAATTATTACTTCCGATCCATCCGGACCTTCTGTTGCAATATCTTCAAATAATGATTTTTCTTTTTCAGCTGAGTTGAGTGGTTTGAAATTTAGTTATGCAAAAGGATATTTTGGAAATACTTTGATTTCTGAAACTGCACAATTCCTTGTTCCCTATTTTAATTCTATCGTTGCGGGAAATTTGGATTTACCAAGTGCTAATTTAGATTTTGAAATTGAAAATGGGATGAAATTTGGGATAAAAGGCAAGATAATTAGCGCTGAAAATACAAATTCTAGCGGAAATACTTCGCAATTGGTTTCCTCTAACTTAGGAAATGATTTTTTGATTTCTCCGGCAACAGGATCCTGGAATAGTTTACAAACTTCAAGTCATCATTTGATTTTTTCTGCTACAAATAGCAACATTGAAAGTTATTTAGAAAATTTAGGGTCCTCACACCAAATGGCATATCAATTACAATTAAATCCTTGGGGGAATGTTTCAGGTGGGAACGATGAGATTTTTGCAAATAGTCGCCTTAAAATCAAAATCAAATCACAAATTCCTTTAATAGTTGGTGCAGATGGCTTAACTCTCAGAGATACTTTTAATGTTGATCTAGCTAATGATTTAAATAAAACACATGCAAAATATGGACTAATTAGTTTAAGTGCTACGAATGCTTTTCCCTTAGCCTGCGAGCCGATTTTATATTTGCTCAATGAAAATGGTTCTATTTTGTATACAATTAATGCAACAAGTCAAATTTATTCCAGCTTATTGGGTTCTTTAAATACTCAATCTGGTTTATTTGAAAAATCTTCTCTGCTTGAGTTTGTCTTAACAGAAGATATTGTAAAGAATCTTGATAATATTAAAAAAATTATTGTTCAAGCTAAATTTGATACACCAAATCCACTCACAGAATGGAATGAAGCACAATCTATTCCATTTGGTGCTTTTTTAGCTGTAAAATTGAGATTAAAATTAAATGCTGAAATTGTCTATTAATGAAATATATTTTTCTTTTTAATTTTCTTTTTGTCGTCTTTCTATTTAAGGCCCAACATTGGTGTCCAGTTCAACATGACACATTGATTAAAAGTAAAAATGAAATTATTTTTTCAGCTTGTGCAAATTATTCTTCAACGTCATTGAATAATTCTGTTACAAAAAAATTATTCTATGGTGGAGAAATCACAGAAGCTATTAAAGACAAAAGTTTTAAATTACATGGCGATTTAAATAGGTTTGGGACTGATATAAGTGCTGAAATTGAATACCGAAACTTTTCTGTCAATTTATTCAAGCATAAAAACTGGGGCTTTGTCGTAAAAGCAGGGATTTACTCTTTTCTCGCTGCACAATATTCGAAGGATTTATTCGGGGTGACTTTTTATGGTAATGAAAGTTATAAAGGACAACTTGCATCATTTTCAGGGACAAAAGTATCCTCCTTTTTATTTGAGAAATTAGGCTTTGGTTGGCTAAATAAAAAAACTAAATCTTCCGTTTGTTTAAATGTCTTTAATTTAACAAATTCACTTTCTGCAAAAATTAATACGGGAGGAATATATCAATCAAATGAGGGAGATACATTAATTGTTCCTTTTGATGGTGAAGCTAGTTTTATAAACTCTAAAAGTTTTTCTAATGGATTGGGATTAGGACTCGATTTCGATATTCGAATTCCCATGACTTATAAATCAGATGAATCAAATTACATTCAATTTCTCGGGCGTAATTTAGGGTTTGTTTCGCTAACACAAGCACAAACAATCTATAGAGCTGATTCAGTTTATACTTTTACGGGATTTACTTTCGATCAATTATTAAACAATGGAGATATTCTTTCTTCGCCAGCCAATATCTTAGATTCTGTTGGTATTGCAAAATCTGAAAAAAAATCTATTCTTTTTCTTCCTGGTTTTCTTCAAGTATCAAAATTAATCAATGAAAATTCCAAAAATCGCCTGCAAGAATTTTATGGCATACGAATGTATCTTTCTTCTATTTATACACCAATGTTATTTATTGGAGCAAATTGTCGGTTTGGAAAGAATTTAAATATAGGATTAAATGGAAGTTATGGTGGTTTTGCTTCCTATCGCTTAGGAATGTATTCTTCTTTAAAAATTCGAAATTGGAATCTTGCTTTGGCGAGTGAAAATTTGATAAGTAAAAATGGTGAATCTTTAATACTTAGAGTACAATGCGGATTTTAATAAGCTTTATAATCTTGTGTGTTTCATTACTGAGCTATGGACAGAATAATTTTTTTAAAATGTATTCTGGATCTGGTTACGATCGTGGTGAAGGGATTGTTCAGTTAGAAGATTCAAGTTATGTTGTTACAGGAAGTTCAAGTAGTTGGGGGGAGAGTTCACAAGCTTTTCTACTAAAAATTGATACGGTAGGAAATTATTTATGGAGTCAAAGTTATGGCGGTGCAGAATCAGAAGAAGGAAAAAGGGTTTTGTACAATGCTGATTTAGGATTCTATATCGCTGGGTTTTCAAATTCTTTTGGGTCAGGAGATTTTGATGCTTATCTTGTAAAAACTGACCTTAACGGAAATAAATTGTGGGAAAAAACCTACGGAAAACCAAGTAATTGGGAACGAATTAATGACGCAATTTGGACGAAAGACTCAACAATTTTAATGGTTGGAGAAGTTCAAGCTACAAATGGCGCAGCATCTGATATTCTTATTATTCATGCTGATAAAAATGGTGATACTTTGTGGACAAAAACCTTTGGTAGCATTGGTGAAGATCGTGCAAATTCAATTATTAGTGTGCAGGATTCTCTTTTTATTATTGGTGGAGAAATGTTTATTCCAGATTCAAATCTTGTAAAAGGTTTTATCCTTAAAATGAATACCGCTGGAGATATTATTTGGCAAGATACGATTACTGATTTAGCCGGAAAATACGGCGTTACTGATTTGTCTCTTGGGGTAAATGTAATTTATGCCGTTGGCTTCCGTGAAATAAACCCAGAAAATTTTGACGATTATGCAGGTAAATTTGATTTAAACGGGCCCCTTATTTTTCAGTATACAAAACAAGATTTAGTGCAAATAGAATCTAATTATTTTAGTGAAGTACTTTTTCTGCCGAGTCAAAATAAAATTGCAATTACCTATCGCACATTCAATCCAGGTTTTGAAGGACAAGATTATGATATAGTGATAGCAAATTTTGATGGATTTGACTTAGGTTGGCTAGACCAATTTCGTACTATAAATAATGAGGGACTAGACGAAAATAGTCAGCTATTAGCTACAAATGACGGAACATACGTGACAGTAGGAACGAATTCTTCTACCGGTCTTTTTGAAAATACAAGTAATGGCGGCTCTCATATTTATGTGATGAAAGTTGGTGCAAATAATGTTTTTCCAATTACTTACAACGTTAATACACTTAACCAGTTGGTTGAAATCGAAAGTCTTGGATCTACAATTCAAGCTAAAATTTCGCCAAATCCTTTTAATGAAGATCTAACCATTTCACTATCTTCTGAAATTCCTATTCAAGGAATTATCTATAATGCTTTATTAGAAGAGGTTTTACAGTTTGATATTTTTGGTGAAACAACTATTGTAACTAGTAATTTGAGTCCAGGCGCCTATTTTGTCAAATTAGGAGATAGTTTCCATCAAAAAATAATCAAGGTAAATTAATTCTTCTTTCTTCGATCTAATTCTTTAATTATTAAGGAAAGCTCCCTGCCTGTTTGTCCAGCTACTGAAGTATTTTCATCTGCTCGTCTCAATAAATAGGGTATCACTTCTTTTACAGGTCCAAAAGGGACATATTTTGCTACTTTAAAACCAGCATTTGATAAATTAAAAGAAATATGATCGCTCATTCCAAGCAATTGGGCGAAGTAAAATTTATCATTGTCCCTTGAAATTTGCTTTCTCTCTAATTCTTGGGTTAACAACAATGAACTTTCCTCATTGTGTGTGCCTGCACAAAGCGCAAAAAGCATTTCATGTTCCAGGATGAATTTTAAAGCTGTATTGTAAGCAACGTCACTTGCATTTTTATCTGGATAAATTGGGGAAGGATACCCTAGTTTTTGAGCGCGTGCTCTTTCTTTTTCCATATATGCACCTCGCACTAATTTTATTCCATATTTTATTCCATGCTTTTTTGCATTTTCAGAGCAACTGATAAGAAATTCTAAGCGGTCATGACGATACATTTGCAATGTATTGTATACGATTGCTTTTTCAAGATTATATTTTAGCATCATTTCTAGAGCCCAAGTGTCAATTATTGCTTGAATCCACGACTCTTCTGCATCAATGAAAACAGGAATCATTGCTGAATGAGCAGTAGCACAAATTCGCTCAATTCTATTCTTTATTCCTTCTAATTCAATTATTTGTGATTCATTGAGAATACAATTCTGATCGGAAGCCATTTCTAATAAATTAATACTGCCAATTCCTGTCACTTTAAACACGGCAAAAGGAATATTACTATTACTTCTTCCTTCTTGAATTGTCTGAATAATTATTTCAACTGTTTGGTCGAAATCTTCATCTGTCGTTTTTCCTTCTATGGAATAATCTAAAATTGTCCCAACTTTAAAAGTTGCTAATTCTTCCATTTTATTTCTGCAATCTTCGATGCTTTCTCCACCACAAAATTGTTTGAAAATGGTTGCTTTAACAATTTTACGAATAGGTAAACGCAAACTTAGGGCAAAATTAGTAGCTACTTTTCCAATTTTTACAATGATAGGAGACGAAACAATCTTAAACAACCAATATGCTCTTTTTAAATCAGGAGTGGATTTACTCTTAAAGGCAATCTCTGTATTTTCGAAGGATAACATGGCACAAAAGTAATAGCTTTTTTATTACGAACTTGAGTTCAGAAAAGTTTAATTAATTTTGATGTCAAATCAGAAAATGAAAATTATAAAGGCTACTAATTATCAGGTAGAAATTGGCTCTATTCTCGAAAGTTCATTTTCCAATGTCTTATCGGCCTTCTCAGCGCATAAAATTATTATAATTGTTGATGAAAACACCCACGATAATTGCTTAAATTATTTAATTACTTCGTTTAACGAACTTGAGCGCGCAGAAATTGTTTTGCTGCCAACTGGCGAAACAAATAAAGTCATGGAAGTGTGTTTTCAAGTTTGGCAAGCACTTTCAGAGTATAATGTTTCTCGAAAAGATTTAATCATCAATCTAGGTGGCGGGATGGTTTCAGATATGGGTGGATTTATCGCTTCTATTTACAAACGAGGATTAAAATTTATAAATGTTCCAACCTCACTTCTTGGAATGGTTGACGCAGCAATTGGCGGTAAAAATGGAATCGATTTAGAGGGATATAAAAATCAATTAGGCACATTCTCTCATCCTTCACATATTTTTATCGATCCAGTATTTTTAGCAACACTTCCCGGCGAGGAAATTTTTAATGGCTATGCTGAAATGCTTAAACATGCGCTAATTCAAGATAAGGATTTATGGTTGAAAATTCAAAAAATTCATTCTGAAAATGATCTAAT
>JBILAB010000163.1:0-4283 GCA_044354455.1 Crocinitomicaceae bacterium
AACAACTCTTTTCATTGGGTTCTTTGAAAACTACAATTCCTAAAAGTTAAAAGTAATTAAAAACAATTTAATTTTCTTTTAGATGTGTCTCTACATGTTGAAAAGAAATTTTTCTTGATAAGATTTCGAAACGGTAATAGGAATCCGTTTTCTTTTTTATTTTCCTTTTTTTTGAAAGTCCAAATGTCAATAAATTTGCTGTTTTGTCAATTAGGGTAAAGTTTGGCAGATGTTCAAGTTCTATTCTCTCTAATTTTTTAAACGTATCATTTATATCTTCAGACAAATCCATTTGTAAAATTTGCAAGCGTATTTCCTCTGTCCTCAAGTCAAATTGCTGTAGGTAATTTAAGTCAATAGTTTTAGTCTTTAATATTCTATTTGCTTGAAAATCAATATCTTTAAAAGCATTAAGCAACTCATTTATTGTCATAAATAATTTTTTCGTTATTCGTTATTTTTTTTAAAAACGTAATGAATTTTTTCATTCCACCCATTTATTGATAAGTATATTTCACTTCCATCTTCTTTTTTATACGCTAAATCACTGATGTCAATTACAAGATTTTCCATTATTAACTTTTTACAAGCGTCATTATTTCCATAGTGAATAAGTTCAACAGATCTTATTGGAGGTAATGATTTAGATAGTAGTAAATCACCAATAATTTTGAAACTGTGCTTTTCACATCCTCCAGAGTAAGAAATATTTAGGTGTAGATAATTACCAATAATTTTAGCATCTAAAATTTTAAATGCGTCAGAGGCACTTTCTTTTTTTGTGGTATCTGACGATGAATCAATAATCTTGGCTTTCAAAGTATTTTCCGTTTGTTCAGTTTTTTTCTTTTTAAAAAAACATTGTTTATTGTTCTTTTGAGTTTTACATGAAAAAATAATTGTAAGTAAAAAAAATAGAACAGAATATCTCATTGAAAAAGATTTATTTAAATTGATTCAAAAATACATTCTATTTTGCTTTTATGATTAATAAAATACTAACTATTCAAATTTCGCCCGTTTAAATAAATTTATTTGATGAATAATTTAACTCTTTGACGAAACAATGATATTTTTGTGCTCACATGAAAACTAAAACGCTAAAAAAAAATAAGGTGAATGTTGTTACTTTGGGCTGTTCAAAAAATATTTTTGATTCCGAAGTATTAATGGCTCAATTAAAAGCAAATAATTTTGATGTAGAGCATGAATCAAAGGAAGACGATGCAGAAATTGTCATCATAAATACCTGTGGATTTATAGATAATGCGAAGCAAGAGTCGATTGATACAATTCTTCGTTATGCGGATGCAAAAAAGGAAGGATTAGTTGATAAGGTCTATGTTACAGGTTGTCTTTCAGAACGCTACCGCGATGATTTAGAAAAAGAAATTCCTGAAGTTGATGCATTTTTTGGAACAAGAGAATTGCCTCGTTTATTAAAAACGTTGAAAGCAGATTACAAACATGAATTGGTTGGCGAACGTTTATTGACAACCCCAAATCACTATGCTTATTTTAAAATTGCTGAAGGTTGCGATCGTCCTTGTTCTTTTTGTGCAATTCCGATAATGCGAGGTAAGCATATGTCTACACCAATTGAAGATCTGGTCTTGCAAGCAAAAAGTCTTGCAGCAAAGGGAGTAAAAGAATTAATGCTGATTGCTCAGGATTTAACCTACTATGGTTTAGATATCTATAAAATACGCGCCCTTTCGGAATTATTGAAGCATCTTTCTGATGTTGAAGGAATTGAATGGATTCGTTTGCATTATGCTTTTCCAACTGGCTTTCCAATGGATGTCTTGGATGTAATGAATGAAAGAAGTAATATCTGCAAGTATTTGGATATGCCTTTGCAACATGGTTCTACTAAAATATTACAAGCTATGCGCCGAGGTACAACAAGAGAAAAGACAGAAGAGCTAATAGCAACTATTCGATCAAAAGTTCCTGGAATTGCATTAAGAACAACATTGATTGCTGGTTATCCTGGAGAGACAGAAGCTGATTTTCAAGAAATGTACGATTGGGTTGAGAGAAGTCGCTTCGATCGTCTTGGAATTTTCACCTATTCTCACGAAGAAAACACGCATGCTTTTGAGTTCAAAGATAATGTGTCGCCGAAATTAAAAAAGAAGCGAGCTGATTTAATAATGGATTTACAGGCTGGAATTAGTTATGATTTGAATCAACAAAAAGTAAATAAATCTTTTAAGGTTTTATTTGATCGTGCTGAAGGAGATTATTTTATTGGTCGTACAGAATTTGATTCACCTGAAGTTGACAATGAGGTCTTAGTTAAAAAAGATAAAACCTATGTTCGTATAGGAGATTTTTCAAAGGTGCTAATTCAAAGTGCTGATCATTACGATTTGTATGGCGATTTAATTTCTGAATAGTCTTTAAATAATTCTTTAAATCACACAATTTTTTTTTACCTAATTTCTGTGGTATAACTTTTCACTAGATAATTTACTTTGTCAGCACTAACTTAATCGTTTTCCCTTCATTCTTTAGTAAATAAAGACCTGCTGGAAAATCCATTCTTAATTCATTTATAGATTCTGGAATAGAGCATATTAAACTTCCCTGAAGATCATATAAATTATATGTTTTGGAGGATGGTAAATGCAGCAGCTCACCACAGGCTAATATCGTTGGATATACCTTGTATTTCTCTATTTCAGTATTTAATACTGAAACAGTTGAAAGATAACAATCAGAAGTAACTGAGCCACAACTATTAGTAGCTACAACCGCATATTCTCCGCCATCACTTGGTGCAAAAATCGTATCAGTAGCTCCATCAATAGCAATTAGTTCAGGACAAATTACCCACTGATAATTTACACCACTTTGAATGGAAGAAGGTAATATAGAAAACTGATTGCCATTGGAAACACTTATTATGGGAGCTAAAGGAGCGGTTACTATCGTTAGATTTAAATTAGCCAATGAATCACAACCTTCAGTATTTGGAAACAAAGCACTATATGTGCCACTTGTAGTAAGAATATCTCCATTCCAAATGTAAGAATCACAAGCAGTTTGAGTGATTGTTGAGGATGAACTTGATGAAACTGTTATCACACTATTTGCTGTTGCACTAGCTCCATTTTCAGTTGCGGTGCACGAATAAGTAGTTGTACTTATTGGACTTACAGTTATACTCGCTGTGGTTTGCCCTCCAGGACTCCATAAGTAACTTACTCCTGCGGTCGAGTTGGCTGTTAAGGTTGTAGATGAGCCCGAGCAAATTGTACTATTGCTTGAAGAAATAGTTAGAGTAGGAGCGACTGCACTGAAAGTAGCATTTACAACACCACGGTTTGTAGTTCCGTGGCCTGAATAAGTAAAAGAATTTGAACTTCCCCTAGCCCATATTAAAGAAAGGGTCCCAGTTGCAGCAGAGAATGAATAATCATTGGCATCTCCTGTATTTAATGCACGAGTTGCTATTATGGTTCTAACTCCTGCAGCCACTTGATCTGATATGATTGTCCAATTTTGTTGTGCGTCTGTAACTGGTGCAGCATTACCAGTTAATTTAGCATCAAAATTTGGTAACGCTCCAGCAGAATGAACACCAACAACATCTGTTCCATTAGCCATATTTACAGCACCAAATCCAAGAGCAAACCACCTTAATGATGGCCCAGTAATAGTCATGGTTACGTTTGAACTTATATCAAGTTTGACAGACATTGTTAAACCTACAGTTGAGGATAAATTGACAACACCTGTTGTGAATGTCTGAGAAAAAGACCATTGAGAAAATACAAGTAGAAATAAGAGTAGTGATTTATTTTTCATATGCTTCAAAAAGTTTAGTTAATTGTTCGTCTTTATAGAATAGTAGTAAATCTTTCAGGTTTTGTCCTTGTGTATTTAGATTGTCAGTTTTGGCTCCATATTTTAGTAGCATAGAAATAACAGAATACCGTCTCAAACTCATAGCAAAATTTATAGGAGATCCAAATTGACTAAATTGACAGGTATCATTTGGAGAATATCCTTTTTCCAAAATATAATTTAAAATTTCTAAATTATCTTTGAAAATTAAGCCAAAAATTGCAGTCCCTTCTGAAGTGCAATACCCAACATCAGCTCCTTTTTCTATTAACAATTTTGCAACAGCATTATTTCCTCTATAACAAGCTAAAATAAAAGGAGTAATACCTTGTTCAGAAAGCGAATTTAAATCACTTGGAGTCTTTTTTAAATGTTGCTCCATTGAGGTTAAACTTCCAGTTCTGGCAAGATCATGTATGGATTGAGAA
>JBILAB010000024.1:0-15959 GCA_044354455.1 Crocinitomicaceae bacterium
ATTCTTTTCATTTGAGAACGAATATAATCTTTTCTTGAAAACTATTGTAATTTTGTGGCATGCAGAAAGAATGGTTTGCTGAATGGTTTAACACAGAATATTACCACATTTTGTATAAAGATCGAGATGAAGACGAAGCAAATCGCTTTATTTCAAATTTACTATCTTTTTTAAGCATTCCAAAAAATTCTAAACTTCTTGATTTAGCATGTGGAAAAGGGCGGCATTCAAAAATATTAAACAGTTTTTCTTATGATGTTTTGGGTGTTGATTTATCCGAAAACAGCATTTTAAAAGCTAAAAAAGAGACAACTGCAACACTTCGTTTTGATACGCATGATATGAGAAAAGTCATTCCAAATTTAAAATTTGCTGCGGTATTCAACCTTTTTACGAGTTTCGGTTATTTTGATTCCCCTGAAGAAAATCAGAAAGTGTGTTCTTCTGTTTCAGAAATGTTAAACTCTAAAGGAAAATTTGTTATCGATTTTATGAATGCAGAAAAAGTGATCCGGAATTTGGTGCATTCTGAAGAGAAAATAATTGATGGAATTACGTTTAGGTTAGCAAGACGATTTGATGGTAAGCATATCTTTAAAGAAATACATTTTTCGGATAAAGGTCAAAATTTTCATTTTACAGAACGTGTTCAAGCATTAAATTTACAAGACTTTCAAGCTTTGTTATCTGCGAATTTTAGGATTCTAGAAACTTTCGGTTCTTTTGATTTAGCACCTTTTTCAGCTGCTAATTCAGATCGTTTGATTATTATTGCAGAATTAAAATCATGAACATAACACTCGTTTTTCTTGGATTATTTCTATCTGTAATAGCAGGTGGTTTGATTGTGAGTTATTTTAATGCGACGAATAAAAGTCACGTTATAAAATTGGCACTTTCCTTCAGCGGAGGATTTCTTTTAGCAATTATTTTCCAGCATTTATTGCCTGATTTGTATCATGCTGGTGCAGAAAAAATCGGGATTTGGATTTTACTTGGCTTTTTAGTTCAATTGGTATTGGAATATTTTTCTGGAGGAATCGAACATGGGCACGTGCATGTTCATAAAGGACAAGCATTTCCTCTTATCTTATTCCTTGCCTTATCTGTTCATTCTATTATAGAAGGAATACCTCTTGGCAATCAATATGCAGGTATTATTTCTGAGCACCAGCATGCAAATGGTTCACTCTTTTGGGGAATTATCTTCCACCAAATACCGGTTTCTATTGCTTTAATGACCTTGTTAATTAGCACGAAATTATCTAATTTTTATTCGTGGCTTGTGCTTTTGGCTTTCGCAGCCATGACACCAATCGGAGTTTTATTCGGATTTTATATAAGTCCTTCACAAATTGGGCTTGATGTTCCAATTATTTTGGCTGTAGTTGTAGGAATGTTTTTACATATTTCAACAACCATTATTTTTGAAACAAGCGAGAATCACAAGTTTAATTTTATAAAATTAATCAGTATTCTTCTTGGCTGTAGCCTTGCAATAATAATGTATTGACCGAAATTAGAACGGCAAATCGTCTGATTCCTCTGTACTTTCAGAAGTCGCATTATTTGTTGAGCTCATAGTTGCTACAGGCTCAGACCCAAGTGACATTGGGGATGGCCCGTCAGGAGGAATAACAGTTCCTTGACCAGCTTTTTCAATTCTCCAGGCCTCCAATGAGTTGAAGTATTTTACTTCTCCCGTTGGACTTGTCCATTCTCTACCTCGCAAATTAAAAGAAACTTCAATTTGATCCTGCACTTTAACACTGTCTAATAGCGAGCATTTATCTTGTGTTGCTTGAAATAATATATCTTGAGGATACATAGAGCTAGTTTCTGAAATTACAAATTCTCTTTTAGAAAATTTTTCAGATATTTGTTGCGTTTCGTTGATTAGTTTTACTGTTCCGGTTAGTTTAAACATTGTTTTTTATTTTATTATTATTAATTATTAAAGGAAAGCAAGGTGAGCCAAGCCTCTTCCAATTTGTTTTCATCCAACAAGCTTTGTGCTCGTTTATGCAATTCTTGCTCTAAAGCAAGAGGATTGTCTTCTAAAGATACAAATAAATCACTTAATTCAAGTAATTTATATTCATTTACATTTGTTTCATCAGGAATTTTTTCAATTCCCGCCAAATGCCCCAAATTATTTCCGCTTAAAATCTTTGAAGATTTAATATCTACAGGTAAAGCATCAAATCCAATTCCACAAGTTGAAATTGGTTTCGTTATTTCAAACATAGATTCAGCATTAGCACGACTATACCAATCTCCTCCCATTCGAGCTACAAGATCAATTTTTTGTTGGTCAATCATTCCATTAGAATCTAAAACCTCATCGTGCATATGGATTTTTAAAACTTCACAAATAATCAAATTCCCTGCGCCACCTTCTGTTCCTAATTCTATTACTTCATTCACCTTACATTCAAATTGTACAGGAGATTCTGCAACTCGAAAGGGCTTCACACTATCTGATTTTAGTGCAGTAAATCCAGCTTTTTCAAATTCATTTACTCCTGGAGCATAAGGCGAACTCGCCAAACTCATTTGATGAACAATGTCATAATTAACAACATTGATAACAACTTCAGGAACAACTTTTACATTGTTATAAGTATCTTTTGTAGTATTTGTTCTTCCAGAACGAGCGGGCGAAAAAATTAATATTGGCGGGTTTGCACTAAAGACATTAAAGAAACTAAATGGTGCTAAATTTGGTTTCCCCTCCGCATCAACAGTCGAAGCAAAAGCAATAGGTCTAGGTCCAATAGCACCGAGTAAGTACTGATGTAATTTTTGAACAGGAAGATCTTTTGGGTCTATTGAAACCATTTTAGTTTTTCTTAGGTCAAATTTAAGGACAATTCATTTTATTTACACTCCTTTTTTTAGGAGTTATTCACACCTTTTGATATGACTTTTATATCTTTACTTATAATTCTTAAAAGTATGATTAAACCTCTTGTTTTTCTTTTATTTTCTTTGAGCTTAATTTGTTTTTCAATAAACGGACAAAATCTAAAAGATAAGCAAGGTAAACGTACAGGGAAATGGATTATTTATAAGTCTAAATCTTCTAAAGATTTAAAAATTGAAGAAGGCGTTTTTGTAAATGGGAGAAAAGAAGGGCAGTGGATCAATTATTTTGAAGATGGAAAAGCTACAAAATTAAAAGGTTCTTATTCTAATAATAGGCCAGACGGAGAATTTATTCGCTACTATAAAAATGGAAAAATCAAAGAAAAAGGATCTTTCTCAAAATCTAAATTAAAAGGAGTATATATTCGCTATCATTCTAATGGAAATATAGAATATATCGGGAGTTACAATAACTTAGGGGAAGAGTCAGGAGTGATTCAGTATTTTTATAAAAATGGCAACCTAGCGTTGGAATATACCATGAAAAATGCACAATTGAACGGAAAATTAACACGCTATTTTGAAGATGGTTCTTTGCATTCAAGTATTTCATTTTCTGAAAACGGAGCTAAAATTGCATCAAAAATATATCAAAATAAACTACTTGAAAAGAAAATTGTAAAAACAGTAAATAATACAGATAATCCGCCTAACTTAAAAAATCCAAAAACAAAGGGTATTAAATTTAATGCTTTTGGGTATAATAAGATTTACAATGACAATGATGAAATATGGATGGATGGGATTTTTAAAAATAGCCAACTTTGGGATGGAAAAGTTTATAGATATGATAGAGATGGGATTTTACAGAGAGTATTAGTTTATAAAAACGGAAAATACCATTCTGAGGGACAATTGTAAGACCAATTAAATTTCTAATTTGACCAAATGATTTTTATCTTTGCTACACTCTAAAAAAATACGAATGAAAGCATATGTTTTTCCTGGTCAAGGAGCACAATTTAGTGGAATGGGTAAAGAGCTTTTCGAGAATTCTTCTTTAGCGAAAGAATTATTTCACCAAGCAAATACAATTTTAGGATTTGATATTCAAAAAATAATGTTTGAAGGAACTGATGAGGAACTTAAGCAAACAAATGTTACGCAACCCGCAATTTTTTTGCATTCAACAATTTTAACTGCTTGTATTGGAAAATCATTTCATCCCGATATGGTCGCAGGACATTCTCTCGGTGAGTTTTCGGCGCTTGTAGCAAATAAAACCCTTTCATTTGAAGACGGATTAAAATTGGTTTATAAACGTGCAATAGCAATGCAAAAAGCATGTGAAATTCAAGCTTCAACCATGGCTGCAATTTTAGGTTTAGAGGATGAGCTTGTAGAAAAAATCTGCTCTGAAATTAATGGAATTGTCGTTCCTGCCAATTATAATTGTCCCGGACAATTGGTTATTTCTGGCTCAATTCCCGCTGTGGAAGAGGCCTGCCTCAAACTTACAGAAGCTGGAGCGAAAAGAGCGCTAATTTTGCAAGTTGGTGGTGCTTTTCATTCACCATTAATGGAGCCAGCTCGTGAGGAACTTGCTGCTGCAATTGAAGGAAGCAATTTTTCAAATCCCATTTGCCCCGTGTATCAAAATGTATCTGCTCAGGCTGTTTCTTCTCCTGAAGAAATCAAGAAAAATCTTATTTTGCAATTAACAGCGCCAGTAAAATGGACTCAAATAATGGAAAATATGCTTAAAGATGGTTGCTCAGAGGTAATAGAAGTAGGTCCAGGAAAAGTTCTTCAAGGATTATTTAAAAAAGTCAATAGGGATATTCCTACTCAGAGCGCAGAGTTCATTTAGCCTTTTTAAATTAAATCTAACTTTTCTGAAAAAGTCACTATTTATTTTTCTTTAGAACAAATTTATTAATCAAGATAATAAGTGCGGCTTGCGCAACAAAAATTAAGGTGATAGGAGGCATAAAATAAGGCCAATTAGTTGGAATAAACCATCCATTGGCTCCAATTGAAGTTACATGAAGGATATTTAAATAGATTCCAAAGCGACCAAAGCGATATAAATGCAGCAGGGATTCTTTTTTTTGGAGGGAAGCGTAAAGTGGTAAGCTAAATAAAAGCAGCGAGCTAAGACCTAGAAAAATTGTTGTGTATCCGTCATAATTTAATTCTGAATTACTATAAAATTTTGGGTATAAATCAGGATTTAAAATCAGTAAAATCAACAAAATATGTACAAGAGCAAAACAATATCCTGTAGTACCAAGTTGTCTCCTTATTAGGTTAAATTTATCAAGCTGATATTGCGGAAACAGTGTTAGTAAAAATAAAGTTCCGGCTGTCCACGCAAGTGCCTTGTTTAAAACAAAAAAAGTTTCTGTAAATCCACTTAATTCTTTACCGAAATGGTACCTAATAATTGCGTAGCCATAGAAACTAAAAAATAATACTATTATTAATTTCTTCATTTTAGTATAAAATCTCCCATAAAAACAAGCCATGAGCTGGAACAGAAACAGCTGCCTCTTGTCTGTTTTTTGCAGAAAGAATAGTTTGAATTTCTTCTGGAGGAATTTTTCCAGCGCCAACTTCTAAAAGCGTTCCAACTATTGCGCGCACCATATTCCTTAAAAATCGATTAGCACTAATTTCAAAATAAAGCCCATTTGCATCAGTGTGCCATTTTGCATAATAAACAGAGCAGATTGTAGTTTTTACATCCGTATGAACTTTCGCAAACGAACAAAAATCTTTTTCTCCAAGTAAGAAATTTGCTGCTTTGTTCATCTGATCAACATCAATTTTTTGTGGGAAATACCAGCTTAACTCTTCTTTAAAAGGATCTTTTTGAGGATGTATAAAATAGCGGTACGTCCTCTTTTTCGCAGCAAATCTTGCATGTAAGTCACTTTCAACTGACTTCATTTCTTTAATAAAAATACTTTCTGGAAGCATTCTATTGAGCTTGAAAACAAATACTATGGTGTCTTCACTGTTTTCTAAATCGACATGAAAAAAGTATTGCTTTGCATGCACGCCAGCATCTGTTCTTCCGCAACCTATAATACCGATGTCTTTATTAGAATAAAGTTTTGAAAAGCAGCTTTCTATTGTTTCTTGAACGCTCATGGAATTAGCTTGACGTTGCCATCCATGGTAGTTTTTGCCGTTGTAAGATATTTCAAAAAAATAGCGTGTCATAAAGAGACTGCCAAATTACGAAAGATTCTTTTTTTACAATCAATTTATTGAGGTCAATCTTTTAAAAATGGGATATCTAATCCGTTTAAATCAACTTGGAAAATATCGTAATTAAATATTCCCTCATTTTCATTTATTCCAGCCATTACTGCTTTCTTTAAGTATGGGAAAATTTGAAAGTGCGTATCATCATTGACTGTATTGAAAGTTGCTCCAAGATTAACAGGACTACCCCAAATACCATTTACATTTTCACTATAATAAACATCATATCCTCCCATTCCAGGAAGAGCATCCGAACTAAAAAATAAAAATCTTCCATTTGCTGTAATGAAAGGAGTAGTTTCACGGCCATCAGTATTAATCGTT
Source organism: Crocinitomicaceae bacterium (assembly GCA_044354455.1). Lineage (GTDB taxonomy): Bacteria > Bacteroidota > Bacteroidia > Flavobacteriales_D > Crocinitomicaceae > UBA952. The sequence continues at coordinate 6,466 of JBILAB010000024.1, forward strand.
TTAAGTAAATTTTTCATTTCCATCCAAACGCCATTTTTTTTCTCAATACAGTAGATATCTGTCAACGATTTTTCTGCATTTCTATCACTAACAAAGTATAAAAATTGAGAAAAATCGCCATTATCACTAAAAATTGTATCCGTAATTGTAGCAGCACCATCAAAATAGGATGTATTAATATTTTTGTTTGTAAGCACTTCAACTTTTTCAAAGAGGAATGCTTCATCAGATGAAACCTCAAAAATTTCAGAGCTTTTTGTTGTTTTTTCTTTTGAAGCGGATGTATTTATCGTCCCCAGTGCATATTTACCGTCTCTTGAAATATAGTTGAGCGCATCAAATCCTTCGGTGTTAATCCCCTCTATTGCTTTCGAAGCTATAGTCCAATCATTAGTCTGAGTGTCCCATTCAAAGTGATTAATGTCTTCAAAAAAGCGCTGATCATCATAATTTTGATTGCTTCCTGTTGTCTCCGGTGTCCGGGAAGTGAAAAATAAATGCAAGCCATCACCTGCTAGAATTGCACCGTATTCATCATGGATTGAATTTACTTTAGATGAAAATGCACTTCTTTGATTTAGGACACCTTTATCTTTTTGCTCTAATGCAAATTTACATTGTGCTATTAAAATTGGGATTCCAAAATCATTCGCTAATTTATTCCCAAATTTCTCTTTCGCCAGCGTGTAGAAAACGAAAGCAGTATCAAGTATTCCTAAACGATGTTTTATTTTGCCTTGTAAAAAATATAATTCAGCATTCTTTTCCTCTTTTATAAATAACAGAGCCTTTTTCAGGTTTTCATCCGCAGCATAAAAATTATTAAACTCTAATTCTGTTTTAGCTAACAAAAAATACCCTTTCCATGAATTTGGGTCTTTTTGAATTGCGGATTTAAACTCCATATATGCATCTCCAATTCTTCCTTCGTCAAGTAAATCCTCGCCTTTTTTTATGAATTGTTTGCACTTTATTTGATCTAAGTCGTTTGGTTTTTCAGATTGCCCGAGTGAATTAAAAGATAGAAATAGAATGCCACAAAGAATAATAAATTTTATTTTCATAATAAGTTCTTTATTGAATACCAAAGTAACTATTTTTCAGTTTATTAATTTATGTCTAGCTTATTTATTATTAAAAACCATAGAAACAATTATAAATACTTTTATATAAATTATGAAATCTCTTTTTAAATTAATTTTGGGTAAGCATTTGTTTTATCTAATAACTTCTGTTGTTAGTATAAGCGCTTGTTTTGCCCAAGAAGATAAAATCATGGATTATTCAAAATGGACCATTTTGTCTCCTGGCATAGAGTACATTGAGGAACTTGCCCCCCTAAAATCTAAAATTGGAGATTCTAAACTATCGATTTTACGTATTGAACCTTCAAGATTTCAGGTTGATATTCATTCAGCAACAAATTACGACTGTGTTGCTCGTAATCTATATGAATGGGCTGATTCATTCAAATTAAATATTGTTTTTAATGCTGGAATGTATGATTTACGTAAACCATTGTATAGCAGGGGTTATTTGCGTTCTAGAGACCATCTTAATAATTCAAATATTATTCCGGGTTTTAATTCTATGATTGCTATTGGCCAAAAAAAACCAGGCATTAAGGAAATATGTGTTTTGGACTTAAGGTGCAGTGCTTGGGAGGAAATGAAGGATGAATTTCACTCCTTTGCGCAAGGAATTAGAATGTTAGATTGTAATGGTAATCCAATGGCATGGGGTAAGGTTCAGTCTTGCTCGATGCTTGTTGCTGCAGAAGATCCTAAGGGCTTCTTTTATTTGATATTTTGTCGTTCCCCCTATACACAAAATGAAATGATACAATTCCTTCACAAAATGCCATATAAATTACGCAATGCCATATATTTGGAAGGAGGGCCAGAAACCAGTTTGTTGATTGATGTAAATGGTCATTGCATTGAAAAAGTTGGGAGTTGGGTGGCTAAAAGTTGGGAAAAAGACACGAATAATAATTTCTGGAAATTGCCAAATGTTATTGGTATTAAAAAGCGTTAGACATCTTTTGGCACTGTAAAACACTTGCTCCTTTTTGGGGCTTATGCAAATTGGCCAGCATGCTTTCAGCCACTTTTTTTGCTTTTCCGAGCAAGAATACATTAAAAATATTCGTTTGAAAAGTTAGGACTCGGGCCGTTTTAATTGAAGAAAGCAAAGCCATCTGGAAACAAGAGGTAGTGTAATCTATGTTTTAATACGGACGCTGCTCATATGAACCTATTGTTGAGTTGTAATCAAAAACAGCATAGTCGCTAGCATCTACATATGCGTCGCCATTGAAGTCGCCATCTAACAGGTATAAACCTCCGTATACAGATGAATAGGTCTCGTTTTCAAACCATGGATAATCCAATCCGTCTAAATACCCATCATCATTTAGTTCTCCTAACCATATTCCAAATAAACTTGGAACTAATGTATTTATAGGAGTTATTGAGCCATCAGAATAAGAATTAGAAGAATTATTAGCGAAGCTAAATGCTGATGAAGACGACAATGTAACAGGATTTGCACTCCACAATGGATTTGTTGCTCTATGTTTCACTACAATATAGTATGAACCACCTAAAGCTCCCGCAGGGAAAACACACTGCACGCTTCCATTTGTTTGCAAAATAGGGGAAACACTATATGCTACAACATTAAGATTAGAAGGGCTTCGTAATTCAACTGTGATGACATCAACATCTGTAGCAGCACCTGGAGTTGCAGATCCAGATGCTACAAGGTTATTATATCTAGCTGCAGTCATGGCTGCAGGGTTTGATCCATTAGTATAATATCCATCCAAGAAAACTTGAAGTGCAAGTGTAGGAGAACTTGGTGTAATTGTTAAGTTTAAGCTAATAACCGAATCACAACCTGCTGCATTTGTAGTAGTGTAAGTTGCGGTATTATTTGATGCCGTATATGTATTTCCATCTAGCCATGTAAAACTATCAAAAGCAGTTACTATATTAGTTGAAGTTGAGCTGTTATTTACAGTTATCGTATAATTGCTTGAGCAGCTTACGCCGTTTGTTGTTGTCGTACAAGTGTAGGTTGTGGTTGAAGTTGGAGAAACGTTTATGCTTGGAGTTGTTGCGCCGTTGGACCAAGAATAGGATGTTTGTCCGAGGGTATAGATTTGTTGAATTTCTGTCGCAGACAAATTGCGGTTATAAAGTCCAACGTCATCTATTTTTCCTCCCCAATAATCAGAGTTATTACAAGGTTTATTTCCAATAATAAAATTACAAGCGTTATAATTTATGGTTGCGCCCGGAGCGCTCATATTTTGACCAACAATTTGTCCATCAAAATAAATGCTACTAGTACCAATTAACCTATTGGCAACATAAGCAACGTGATGCCAAGACATTGCAGTTAATGAGGCATTTGAAGGGAATCCACCAAAATATCCATTTACAACTCTTGATGTGTCCGATGTTCCTTGAGTTTCTATTCCAAATTCATCAAAATTATTATTTCCAAATTGCAATATTCTAGGATTTTGAGTCCCTCCAATTATGTAAATCCAAACTGAAATACTAATTTGACTTTGCAAATTATAGGAAGCTGAGTTGCCTAAATCAATGAGATTCGAGCTACCATCAAAACTATACGCACTATTCACAGACCCGAAACGATCCGTTGATAACGTCGCGCCATTCACAGTTCCGTTGTTCCCATTTCCACTCTCGTCATTCGCATTACCGCAGAATGGCCAATAGCCAACGAGACCGGTTTGAAGATTGGTTGGAAGCGCAGCACATGCTGTGTTTGAAGATCCACCTTGAGGAATAGACAATGTAACAGTCTCTCCAGCACAAATAACTGAATCACTTGCAGTAATCGTCGCGTTAATTAACGTCACATCTATCGAATCACTTGCGCTGCATCCGCCTTGGGTTACTGTGCAAGAATAAGTTCCATTTGAACTTACCGTTGTAGTATTCGTTGTTCCACCGTTGCTCCACGAATACGAATCATATCCTGCTGGTGCTGTTAATGTTGTTGAAGTTCCGCAAGCTGTTATATCATTTTCTAAATCAATGGTTGGAGTATTCACAACAACGGTAACAGAGTCGGTGCAGCTTACACCGTTAATTGTTACTGTGCATGTGTATGTCGTTGTTGAAGTTGGAGAAACGTTTATCGTTGGATTTGTTGCTCCGTTGGACCATAAATAGGTTGTTTGTCCGAGGTTATAGATTTGTTGGATTTCTGCGGCTGAAAGAGCACGGTTCCAAACAGAAAAGTCGTCGAGATCCCCTTTATAAAATTCTGAGGCATATCCTTGATTCGGTGAAAGATTGCCAAGAATGATAGCACAATAATAACTTATTGGCGAAACTGTTGAAACTGTCGAGTGATCGAATACGCCATTTATATAGAAATCATATGTATTTCCATTTTTTGTAATTGTAATAAAATACCACTCGTTGTAATTAAAAATTGGATAACTAAATTCATGATTTCCAAGATTACCTCCTATAATATTCCATAAATGTTGATTCGGATCTGAATTTTTACCAAAATACAATTTTTGATTTGTTCCATAATTACCGAATGAAATTGCAGTGCCGTCATGCGGAATAGTATTTAATAAGCAACCATTGATATTGTTACTATTTGGCTTAAACCATAGGCCAATTGAATTTTCATTCCACCCATTGTCATAAAAATTACTATTAATAGTTATTGAGCCGGAACTTCCATTGAAATAATAAGCGCTATTGAGAATACCAAAACGATCCGTTGACAATGTCGCGCCATTCACCGTTCCGTTATTTCCGTTGCCGCTTGCATCATTCGCATTTCCGCAGAAAGGCCAATAACCAACCAGACCGCTTTGAAGGTTAGTTGGAAGCGCAGCACATGCTGTGTTTGAAGATCCGCCTTGAGGAATAGACAATGAAACAGACTCTCCAACACAAATAACTGAATCACTTGCAGAAATCGTAGCATCTATCAATGTCACATCAATTGAATCACTTGCACTGCATCCGCCTTGGGTTACTGTGCACGAATAAGTTCCGTTCGCACTAACCGTTGTGGTATTCGTTGTTGCACCATTGCTCCAAACATACGAATCAAATCCAGTTGGAGCAGTCAATGTGGTTGAAGTTCCGCATACGGAAACATCATTTCCTAAATAAATTATTGGATTATTCACAACAATAGTAACGCTGTCGGTGCAAGAAACACCATTGGTTGTTGTCGTACAAGTGTATGTTGTAGTTGAAGTTGGAGAAACGTTAATGGTTGGTGTTGTTGCTCCGTTACTCCATAAATAAGAAGTAGAATTTAACTCTGTCAACTCAAATGAAAGGGCTCCAGAATTATCACCGAAACAGCAGTCAGAGTAAGAAAAATCAACACTACCATCGGAATTAAGAATTTGATAAAAATAGACATGGTTCGGATTGTAACCATCCGGAGTGGGGCGCATTGGACAACCATCTTGTAGGAGCCAAGTATCTTGATAGCCCGAGCAAGACTGATTGTATGCCAATTGTTGAGATATTATATATGCTGCATCATAACCTATTGAGCCGTTCGCTATTCCATAAGTTCCAAAAACTTTCAATTGATAATTCCCACCTTGCGTAACTGGCCAGTTAACAAGCCAAGGTTCATTCAAACCTTTGGTTGTGGAGTATAAGATAGAATTGCCATTATTATTCAGTGTTACATTATTCAAAGACACCGCCAATGTTGTATTCTCTCCAGCACAAATAACTGAATCACTTGCAGAAATCGTAGCATCTATAACTGTTACTATTGCCGTTCCAGTGTTTCCTGTGCCGGTACCTCCTCCTGATACAGATACAATAGTATAAGTTGAAGTTGCTGTTGGACTTACAGGTATACTCACTGGACTTGCACCTGTTGCAGTATAGTTATTTGTGCCATCTGTTACTGTTACTGTATAAGGAGCTGTGCCTCCTGTTACTGCAACACTTAAATTTGTAGAAGCCCCAGCACAAATAGTTGCATCACCACTCAAAACTGCTACTGAAGGAGGAACTGTTGAAGTATATAAATTTGTTATTTCTTGTGGGGTTAAAGCACGATTCCAGATGCCGATGTCGTCTAATTTTCCTGGAAAATAATCACAACTACAATTAGAATTTCCAAAAATCAAAGAAAGACCTTGATTATTAATTGGTGCGGTTGGTAGATTATTAATTTGCTGGGCGTATTGATTTTGATTTACCAATTGTCCGTCAATGAATATGTTGAATGCAGTGGGTTGAATATTGCCAATAGGTGAATTGAAAATTGCTGTGAAATGATGCCATATTCCATCGGAAATAAAATAAGATGTAGTTCCTGTTCCAACACCATTCACACAATTTTGTGATTCCGCACTGTAATACAAGTGATCGTCAAGCCCTGCAAAAACTCTTAAACCTGTTCTGATTGGAGAGGGATCACAAGTGGCTCCTGAAACTAGTGTGCCTTCCTGATTTATTGTAGAACTTAGTTTGTAGAACCAACCACTAACCGAGTATTCTGAAATTCCATTTTGATAAAGTCCGTTTATTGTTATATTTTGGTTATCTGATGAAAAACTGTAAGAAGAATTTGTCAATCCATTTCTATCTGTAGACAAAGTAGCACCATTATTAGTCCCATTATTCCCATTTCCACTTTCATCATTGGCATTACCACAAAATGGCCAATAACCAACGAGACCAGATGTTGGCACATAAGCTGGTAAACAACTTACAGGAACAGTTGAAGTATATAAATTTGTTATTTCTTGTGGGGTTAGGGCTCGGTTGTAAATGGTGATATCGTCAAGTTTACCGTTAATAACTTCATTTGAATTAAGTGGGTCACAGCCCCCAAAATATAATTTATACAAGTAAGTTTGTACGGAATTATTTGCAGTCCAAATTTGGTCAAGTACACCATCTACATATAATGAATAAGTATTTGACAATTTTACTAGAGTTATGAATTTCCATGATTGCACTTCAATATTCTGAACTGATTGTGCATCGAATAAAATATTCCAACTAATAGATGGAGTACCACTACCTAAAGAAAGTGAATATTTATTACTGGACCCCCAATTCATAGCAAGTCCAAGTCCATTATGCGGACTTGTATTTAAAATTATATGGGAGTTATTTCCATTATTTGGATTAATATTTGTGTTTAGAAAATACCAACCGGAAAATGTAAAATTAGAACCATTATCAAAAATTGGATTGTTGATAAAAATTCTATCATCAATCCCATCAAAACTATATGCTTTATCCGCCACTCCAAAGCGATCATTTGTCAGAGTGGCACCACTTACTGTCCCATCATTTCCATTTCCACTCTCATCATTCGCATTTCCACAAAACGGCCAATAACCAACGAGACCAGATGTTGGCACATAAGCTGGCAAACAACTTACAGGAACAGTTGAAGTATATAAATTTGTTGTTTCTTGTTGGGTTAGTACTCGGTTCCAGATGCCAATTTCGTCAAGAGAACCTGAAAATAGATTGACAAGGGTGTTTAAATTAAAATTAGCACCTATTCTTAAAGGTTCGTTTGTATCCTGTAATGTAAATGTAATTACCGTTGAAAAAATTTGTGTGTTGTCTAGGTAATATGTTAGTAATCCAGAACTTTTATTGTATGTAACTACGAAATTTCTCCATGAATTAGCTAGAACTGCACCTGTTATACCAGGGTATGTGCTTGGATTGTAATTTGGTGTGGCTTGGAAATTGACTAAGTTGTAGTTTGAAACTTCCCATAGCCCCATTGCATAAGTTCCAGCATTACTACCCAGGTTTACATCGTGTTTGGAAAGAATCATGTTGACAATTCCAAAGTTGGTTGGATTCAGCCATGCAGATATTGTAAAGTCATTGACTAAATCTAAAGTTGTATTGTCAGGAACATTAATAAAATCATTCACCCCATCAAAACTATAAGCACTATTAGAATTACCATTTCTATCTGTTGTTAAAGTTGCACCATTCACCGTTCCATTATTTCCATTTCCACTTTCATCATTCGCATTTCCATTAAAAGGCCAGTAACCAACAAGACCATTGGTTGGGACATAGTTAGGAACTTGAGAAAAGACGTTTGAAGTGAATGTGAATACTATTACTGTAAATAGTAGGAACTTAATCGTTGATTTCATATTTAGTGTTGAATTAGGAACTACCATTTTTTAAATGTTATAGTTGAAACCGAGCAAATTTTCTCAATTCCAATGTTCAAAAGTAATTAAAAAAGACTAGATTCAATTGCTAAAGCAATGAAAAGGAGAAAGGTACAACCTACTCGATGCTGCTTGCTGTAACAGTATTGATCATCTTTTCGTACTGTAAAACAATTGCGCCTTTTTTGGGCTTATGAAAATTTTCAAGCATGCTTTCAGCCACTTTTTTTGCGCCAATGCTGTGGTATTTTTGTGCTTTTCCGAGTAAGAATACATCAAAAAAGGGCATGAGTTTTTGCGCTATAAATTCAGCAGGTCTGCTTTCACTTCTTTTGCCAATTAACATGGCTGGCTGGTAGATAACAGTAGTGGGGAAATCTAATTTTAGCACGTCTTTTTCTATTTCTCCCTTCAAGCGATTATAGAATATCTTTGAGGAAACAGCTGCACCGATTGCACTTACCAAATGCACCTGAGGGACTTGATTAGATCTTGCAAGATTTGCCGCTGCAAGAACAATCCCATAATCAATGGCTTTATAAGCTGCTAAATCGGGTGTTTTTTTTCGTGTTGTGCCGATGCAACAAAACAAGGCATCACCTTGAAATTCGTGTTTAAAATCTTCTAAGTGCTCAAAATCTACAAGTAGTTCGATTAACTTTTGATCTGTTATAGCGAGTGTTTTTCGCACAAAAACTTTAACCGTTTTAATTTTATCATCTCTTAGTAAGAGCTGCACTAATTCAGTGCCAATTAATCCAGATGCGCCAATAAGCAAGACATTTTTTTGCATGGACAAAGGTAGAATAGTTTATTTACATTTATTAATTTTGTATTTATTCATCAAAAATATGAGACAGAATATACTATTTTTTTCATTTCTTATAGTTTCTCGTTTTTGCTTTTCTCAAGCGCTTTATTTTCCTCCAAACACCGGAAATAATTGGGATACTCTTTCTCCTTCAGCTTTAAATTGGTGTCCCACAAAGATTGATAGTTTGTATGCTTTTTTAGATACAAATAATACAAAATCCTTTATTTTACTTAAGAATGGGAAAATTGTTCTCGAAAAGTATTTTGGAACTCATACACAAACTTCAAATTGGTATTGGGCTTCTGCAGGAAAAACATTGACCGCTTTTATGGTTGGAATCGCGCAGCAAGAAAATCACCTATCGCTTTCGGATACAAGCTCTAATTATTTAGGTCTTGGTTGGACAAACTGTTCTCCTTCTCAAGAAGAGAAAATCACAATTCGCAATCAATTGACAATGACATCGGGTTTAGATGA
>JBILAB010000048.1:0-11432 GCA_044354455.1 Crocinitomicaceae bacterium
GATCGTTACACTTGTGGTTGTAGTTACTGCCGCACATCCTCCCGAGGCAGCTATGGTATAGGTGACTGTGTATGTTCCTGCAGAACTTGAACTTGGAGTAATTGCTCCTGTACTTGCATCGATACTCAATCCTGATGGACTTGCACTGTAAGTTCCACCGCTTGTGCCTGTTTGAGTAACAGCTTGTCCTGTTGTAAGAGTTTTACAGAATGGAGATCCTGCATAATTGATTGATGGTTGTATTGGAGGTGCTGTTATAATCACTGTTGTTGTTACTGGAACTGCGGCACATCCACTTGAGGCAGGTATTGTGTAAGTTACTGTATAAGTGCCTGCAGAACTTGAACTTGGAATAATTGCTCCTGTACTTACATCGATACTTAATCCTGTAGGGCTAGCGCTATACGCTCCTCCTGCATAAGCTCCAGTTCCATTCAGAGTGATGCTCTGAACTGTTGTAAGGGTTTGACAAAATGGACCAGGGTAAACTATTGTTGCCGTTGGCGCTGCTGTGATCGTTACACTTGTGGTTGTAGTTACTGCCGCACATCCTCCCGAGGCAGCTATGGTATAGGTGACTGTGTATGTTCCTGCAGAACTTGAACTTGGAGTAATTGCTCCTGTATTTGCATCGATACTCAATCCTGATGGGCTTGCACTGTAAGTTCCACCGCTTGTGCCTGTTTGAGTAACAGCTTGTCCTGTTGTAAGAGTTTTACAGAACGGAGATCCTAAATAGATAATACTTGCAGATGGTAATGCTGTTATTGCAACAGTTGTTGTAACTGGAACTGCGGCACACCCACTTGAAGCGGGTATTGTGTAAGTTACCGTATAAACTCCTGCTGTGCTTAGATTAGGAATAATTGCTCCTGTACTTGCATTGATACTTAATCCTATAGGACTAGCGCTATACGCTCCTCCTGTATAGGCTCCTGTTCCGTTCAGAGTGACACTCTGTGCTATTGTAAAGGTTTGACAAAATGGACTAGAGTAAACTATTGTTGCTGTAGGAGCTGCTGTTATAGTTACACTTGTAGTTGTAATGACTGCTGCACATCCTCCCGAGGCTGCAACTGTGTACGTCACTGTATATATTCCTGGAATACTTAAACTTGGTGAAATAGCACCTGTACTTGCATTGATGTTCAAGCCTGTAGTTGAGCTGTAGCTGCCTCCTGTCGTTCCTGCTTGAGTAACAGCCTGAGGTGTTGTTATTGAAGTACAGAATGGAGATCCAACGTAACTAATACTAGCACTTGCTTCTGCAGTGATTGTTATTGTAGAATTTGCAATAGTGGTTCCACATTCGTTGGTAACACTTACTGTAAATGGAAAAGGTCCGCCAACTTGCGGATAAATAATTCCAGGATTTGGATTATCTGATAACAAAGGATTCGGTTGGCTATTAAAAGGGATATCATTATTAGGATTAAAATTCCAAGCAAATGTCAGGGGGGCAATACCATAGCAATTATTTACGGTAGCTGAAGGGTTGAAGGAAGCATTCTCGCAAAAAGAAAAAGTTGGCGGAAGGTTTATAAAAGGAGGTGCTTTAATTGTAATTTCAGCTGTAGTTGTTTTTGGTTGGCAACCCAAAGGAGATGTATTTGAAAAAACAAGCGAACTTAGGCTGTTGGTTAGCTGAACCGTATATACCCCCGGGCCAGTAAACGAGATGGAAGGATTCAACGATTGCCCATTGGTATTATTCGTGTAGGACCAAGCAGGCTGGCCACAATTCTGTGGATTTGAAGGTGTTACGGTCCAAGCTGATACGTTATTTAAATTACATTGGGCTGGAGTTGAATTATTTTGAAAGATTCCAATAGCTGGGGCGCAAGCCGTTACAAAAGGCGAAGTGATATTGACTTGAAAATCTGGGGTGACGCAAATATTGGTCACAGTAGAATCAACGCCACATGGATTATTTTGCGCACCTACATACAATGTCATTTTGTAATTGCCCGGCAATAAAAATTTTATATTAACATTTGTACTTCCTGTAGTCCAACTATTTGCAGAAGATAAACTCTGAGAAGTTCCCATTGAACCGGAGAGAATGGTGGCATAAGCATTACTCATAGTAATAAGACCTAAAGGCCCATATAATCTCCATATCTTTTTATATATATTATTACAAGAATAAGCTGGAATCGGTGGATTTGAGTTGGCATTACCTTGCACATTTATATTGGTTCCAGGCGTTGAAATATCGTTAAATTCAACATCACTAAATTGACAAACTTTATTATTGTAAGTAGCTAATGAAGGCGTGGTAGATACTATTGCGTCTGGTGCACTTTGAATATTAATTGGACCAATAGCGCTTGAAGATGAACCACAAGCATTAGAACTTGAGATTGATACTTGAAAAGAATTTTGGTAGGTATTACTATTTATAACAGATGTAGTACCACAAGAAACGGAGTTAAATAAATGATTAAATGATGCTGGCGGTGGGTGGTTAAATGTGTAGCTTGTGTTACTTCCACCGCCTGCATCATTAACTGAAATAGTATAAATGGTACCAATAGTGTTTTGTATACCTGGAATGATGTTGTAATTAACACTTCCTGGATTGCATAGTATTGGAACCCCTCCTGGACTTATAACAGCAGTCGGATTAGCCCCAGTGTAAAGTGGATAAATTTTTGATCTAACACATGAATTATTACTTTCTTGCAAAGTGTAAGTAATAAATGAAGCACCTGTGTTTTGATAATAATGTTGAAATTCCAGTTGGTTAGAAGGAATATTGCTTCCTGTATACACATTACTCGTGCCGTCACCCCAAAAAATGTTATGTATGCTATTATTATTGGTAAAAGTTGTGGTTGTATAGAAACAAATATTATCACCTTGAAACGAATTAGTACAAGACGTAAAATAAGTAACATTATTAAAAGTGGATGACCCAAAACCACTACCACTAACACATGCATTATCCAACAATAAATTTAAATTCGAAGAAGTACTTGAGGCTTGTATAACTACTTGCATTGTGCTTGCAACTCCACCATTGATACTTAACGAAATAACATAGGTTCCTGGAGTTGAAAAAGTTACAATATGAGGTCCGTTTGTATCAGCATTGCCAGGATTCCCTCCTGGAAATATCCAGTTAATTGTATTTTGGTTAACAGCAGTCGTATTAGTGAATAAAATCTGTGATCCACTACATAGAGTTAAGGTATTATTTATTGCTGCTGGGCTAGAAGTAAAACTTGCTGTCTGAGCTTTTAATAATCCAACATTAAATGAAAAAAGAGTAATTAGTAATGAAGTACTTAAGTATTTAGTTTTTATCATTTTTTATTAGATATCTAGATTAAAAATATAACAACACAAAGATAGACGAAATAAATTTTCTTTAGTTGCCGATAATCTTAATAATAATAATAATAATAATAATATACTAAATATACTATAAGTAATACTTTGAAATCCTAAAATAACAAACTTAAGCTCTACAAATCTAGCAAAAAGTGGTTCGAAAATAGTTCGTTTGTGACAACGATTAAAAGGTTTCTTGAAAGAGAGGAATTTTTTGTTATGTTTAAATAATTATTGCTTACCACTTAATATTAGTTCCGTTTCTTTTAGAATTCTTTCTCTAAGTTTTTCTGATACAGGAATTAGCGGAAGACGCATAAATTCCTGCATTATATTGCGTTTTGAAAGTGCAACTTTTACTCCGCCCGGATTTCCTTCTTCAAAAAACATTCTTGTTATTGCTAATAAATCATAATGTTCTTTTCGTGCACTATCAAGATCTCCATTCATGGAAGAATGAACCATTTGTGAGAATTTCTCAGGGAACGCATTAGCAACTACTGAAATAACACCGTCAGCACCTGCAGAAATTAATGGCATTGTAATGGCATCATCACCAGAAATGACTCCAAAATCAGGCTTTCGTAAGCGAATAATTTCCATTATTTGATCCATATTTCCTGATGCTTCTTTTATAGCAACAATGTTTGGAATATCGGCTAATTTTAGTGTTGTTTCAGCCAACATGTTTGAACCTGTTCTTCCAGGAACATTATATAAGATAATCGGCAATTCTGTACAGCTTGAAATATATTTAAAATGCTCAATAATGCCATTTTGTGTTGGTTTATTGTAGTATGGTGAAACAGAAAGAATACCATCAACTTTTGAATTGAAAGAAAAACTTTTTAGAAGTTCACCAATCGCATGAGTGTTGTTGCCACCAAGGCCATAAACTACTTTTAATTTTCCCGAGTTTTCGTCAATAACGGTTTTGAGAATCTCCATTTTTTCTTCTTGAGAAAGGGTAGGGGATTCACCTGTTGTACCTTGAACTACCAAAAAATTTGTTCCTCCGATAATTTGAAGCTGAACTAATTTTCTTAGTGCAGCAAAATCTATAGACATATCCTTTTTGAATGGTGTTACAAGTGCAACTCCAGCTCCTGAAAATGGATTATTCATAAATAGCTATTTTTTGTAAATTTTTGATTGCAAAATCAAGCATTTCACTTGGTTCTGTAGTCTCAGTATTTAATAATAAGTCAGCAGTTTTACTGAAGGAATTTATTGAAATTCTTCTTTTAATTTTTGTTTCTTCTACAACTTTAGTAATGCCATTTTTATTTTCACCAAAGCACATTAATAGATCAAATTCTTTCTTTAATTCTGATTCTAATTGTACGTCTTTTAATTTACCCCAAAATGAGAAATCTAAAGGTGAACAGTAGTAAATTAAGAAGTGTGGAGGCAAGGTTTTTTTATCAACTTCTTTGCCAATATTTACAACAATTATCAAGCGATTCACATTACTTGAATTTAGAATTTTATCTAAAGACTTTCTAAACCCTTTTAATTGTTCGTCGTTTTCATAGTTAAAGATAACTAATAAGGATTTTGTTGCATCCCAGCTATTTTTTTCTTTCATGAACTTATCAGTTTTATAAATTCATCTTCACTTAAAATTTCTACTTTAAGAGAAGTTGCTTGTTTTAATTTTGCAGGCCCCATATTTTCTCCTGCTAAAAGGTAACTTGTTTTACTTGAAATTGAGCTCCCATTTTTTCCACCATTTTTTTCAATTAATTCTTTTAATTCTTCTCTTGAAAACGTAGTAAATGTCCCAGAAACAACTACAACTTTATCAATTAAAATGGATGATAACATTTCTTTCTCTTCCAATTCGAAACGCAGTCCATTATTTTTTAATCGTTTAATCAGGTTTAAATTATTTTCATCCTTAAAATAAGCTTGAACAGAAACGGCTATTTTTTCTCCAATTTCTTCTGTTTCAATAAGTTCATTTAATTTTGCATATTGTAAATTATCAATGGTAATAAATTGTTTGGCTAATTTCTTAGCAACTGTCTCTCCAACAAAACGAATGCCTAGTCCAAATAGTATTCTCTCAAAGGTACTTTTTTTTGAGTTTTCAATGCCTAAAATTAAATTTTTTGCAGATTTTTCTGCCATTCTATCTAAATTAATTAGTTGTTCAAATGTTAAATCGTATAAGTCTGCAGAATTTTTGACGAGGTTTTTTGTATAAAGTAAATCAATGGTTTCACTTCCTAGACCATCAATATCTAGTGCTTTTTTACTTATAAAATGTTCAATTTTTCCCTTAACTTGTGGTGGACAATCTTGCTCGTTGGAGCAATAATGATGGGCTTCTCCTTCGAGTCTGATAAGTTTAGTTTGACATTCTGGGCAATTTTCAATAAAAATAATTGGAATCGTTCCTGTCTTTCTTTTTTCAATATTGACACCTACAATTTTTGGTATTATTTCACCACCTTTTTCTAAAAAAACAGTGTCTCCAATATTTAAATCTAGTTTTTGAATTTGATCAGCGTTGTGTAATGAAGCTCTTTTAACAGTTGTTCCACCCAAGGAAACGGGAGATAAATTTGCCACTGGCGTGATAGCACCTGTTCTTCCAACTTGATATACAACACTTTCAAGGATGGTTTCTACTCTATTTGCTTTAAATTTGTAGGATATAGCCCATCTCGGAGATTTTGCAGTAAATCCCAAGGACTTTTGTTGCCGGTACTTATTTACTTTAATAACAATTCCATCAATATCAAAAGGGAGATTTTCTCTTTCGGTATTCCAGAAGTCAATAAAGTCCATTATTCCTTCAATTGATGATGTTTTTTCTATAAATCTATTTTGTTTTTGAGGGATTTTAAATCCCCATTTACTTGCTCTTTCAACGGATTCAAAATGACCTGCATCTGCTAATGATGATGCATAAATCCCGTATAAAAAAGAATCAAGACCGCGTTCTGAAACAATTTTTGAATCTAGCAATTTAATAGAGCCAGCAGCAGTATTTCTCGGGTTTGCAAATAAGGGCTCGCCATTTTCAAATCGTTCATCATTAAGACGTTTAAATTGTGCGTGAGGCATAAAAATTTCTCCGCGAATTTCAAAATCTTTTGGATAGTCGTTTTTTAGGATTAATGGAATTGATTGAATTGTTCTAACATTTGCAGTAACATCCTCGCCTTTTTCTCCATCCCCTCTTGTTAGTGCACGATTCAATTGCCCATCAATATATTTAATTCCAATTGCAACACCATCGTATTTTAATTCGCAAACATATTCTATTGGTCCATCAACAAGTTTTTTAATTCTATTTTCCCACTCAATTATTTCTTCTTGTGAATAGGTATTAGAAAGAGAAAGCATTGGGTATTCGTGTTCAACAGTTTCGAATTTTTTACTTATGTCAGCTCCAACGCGCTTAGTTGGGCTATTTACTGATGTCAGCGTTGGAAATTCTGCTTCTAATTCTTGAAGTTTTTTTAACAATGTGTCAAATTCAAAATCAGAAATTTTCGAACTTGTTTCAACATAATACGAATAATTGTATTGGTGAATCAATTCTGAAAGTCGTTCTATTTCGATTTTAGCTTCTGCAACTGTCATGGTATAAAATTACGCATTTTGTGCTTTTATCATGCGATTTTTACCTTGTAAATCTTTCCTCAGTTCAATGTTTATAAATCCCTTAAGATTTAATAAGTCACTAATTTCTGCAGAAAAATCAGGGTGTATTTCAAAAAACAAAATACCATTTTCTGAAAGATTTGATTTAGCATATTTAACAATTGCTTCATAGAATAGTATAGGATTATCATTTTCCACAAATAAAGAAATTTCCGGTTCAAAATTGAGAACGTTTTCTGCCATAGTTTCTTTTTCATTAGATGGAATATATGGCGGATTAGAAACAATGCAATCATATTTCTTATTTAACAAGTTGTCATTGATATTTAATATATCTGCATGAATGAAATCGACATTTAGATTGTTAAGTTTAGAATTTTCTTGAGCAAGACTCAATGCATCCATTGAAATATCAAGACCTATAACATTTGATTCAGAGAATATCGATTTGAGTCCTAGTGCAATACAACCAGAGCCGGAACATATGTCTGCAATTGTTTTATAAGGACCAGATTCTACTACCCAAGCTACTAATTCTTCCGTTTCAGGACGTGGAATTAAGGCACGATTATCGCAGATTAATTCAAGTCCAAAAAAAGTAGTTATCCCATGTATATACTGAAAGGGCTCATTTTTTTTAAGTCGATGTACATAGGATCTAATGAATAGTAAATCGGATTCTGAAAGTCGAAAAGTAGAATTTAAAATAAAATCACTTGCATTCCAATTAAAACGGAAACATATAATTTCTTTCCACATCGAATTTATTTCAGTAGATGAGAACAAGTTTTTAAGCTGTTCAGTGAAATAGTTTTTTGCTGTTTTAAGTTGATTGTCTATTACAAACATCAGTTTTTCCGAAGTTCAATAAATTCTTTAATCTTTTCATTTTCTATAAGCACAGTTAAGTTGTAGTAAGATATTGACCATAAACCTTTGATTTTTATACAAACACCGCTTCCTCGGCATCCTTGCATCCATGTTGCAAGATCTTCATCAAACCAAGCTGTTTTTCCGTCTTTAGAGAAGTTCCAGATTCTATTTGAGGCTTTAAAATCCCATGCTTTTCCTCTATCAAAAAATGGTTTTGAAAATGCTTGAAATTCTTTTTTTGTCCAGCGTTCACCGGGTGCGGTTCCTAAAAAAATAAAATCGTCTGTTAAGCATTTAAAATAGGAATCAAATTGTGCATCACTGGCGGCTTTGTGCCAATTTTGAATTAATTCATTTAGTTTTTTTACATCTTGTTGTGCACTAAAATAGTGTGCATTTAAAGCAATAAAAAAGAAAATAACTACTCTCAATTTTTACTATTTTTTTTAGCCTCAAGCTTTTGACAAGATTTTACTGCATTGTAAACGTTTACAACTTTTCCAGTAGCCGATAAATTCTCAAAATCACCTTTGTATTTTGTTCCAGAAGATAAAATTATGCTTTTTATTTCAGACATAGACAAGCTTGGGAAGTAAGATTTAAGAAGAGCTGCAACTCCTGCAACCATTGGAGCTGCCATCGAAGTACCTTGTAAGTTTTTATATTCACTTTGGGGAACAGAATTGTAAATTTGAAATCCTGGAGCAAAAATATCAACTCCTTTTTTACCAAAATTTGAAAAAGAAGCAGTTAAAGAATCTTTTTTAATTGTAGATGCTCCAATTGTTAAAAAATGATCAAGTGGTGCTTCTTGAAATGAATACATAGATGTTGGGTAATTCGGTTCAATATCAATGTCTTTCGCATCGTTTCCAGCTGCATGAATTAATAATACACCTTTAGAGTCGGCATATTGAAATGCCTCGTATACTTTTTGTTGGTGAGGTGAATAGGCTTTACCAAATGACATATTTATTACACTTGCACCATTATCAACTGCGTACCGAATAGCTAAATAAATATCTTTATCAAATTCATCGCCATTTGGAACGGTACGAATTGACATGATTTTTACATTGTCTGCAACACCATCACCACCTTTATCATTTCCTCTAATTGCTGCAATAATTCCTGCAACATGTGTTCCATGGAGTGCATCTGGGCCTTCTACATCTGGATTACCATAATGAATATCATTAAAATCATCAGGATTATCACCAATTAAAGCTCGGTCATTAAAATCTACATTCAGATTATATTTCATTTGGTCTTCAATATATTTTTTAGTTTCAGCATCAAATTGTTTTAACATTTCCATATATGGTTCAAATTCAGCGCGCGCCTCAGTAACTTCTGATTTTACTTTTAGGTACAATTCATATTCAGCATCTTTCTTTATGCTTGAAGGATCAATACCGTCATATTTCAACATTAATTTTGCTAATATCCTTGTTTTTTCAAGTCTAGCTGCCTCTAAATTCTGACCTTTTTTATTTCCGAGAAAATTCCAGCCGTGTACATCGTCTATATAGCCGTTTTTATCATCGTCAATTCCATTTTTTGGAATTTCCTTTTCGTTAGTCCATATTTTTCCTTGTAAGTCTTCATGTTCAATATCCACACCAGAGTCAATTACAGCTACAATAACTGCTTTAGGTTTTTTGTTTTTAAGTAATTTATATGCTTTATCTGTTTGCATTCCAGTTCCTTCTCCGTTATACCAATTAAGTGTTCCTGGAAGTGCTTGTGAAAAAATAGTTGCATTGAAAAGCAGACTTAGACCAAAACCTGCAATTAGTTTATTTGTAAGATACATAGATTTTTTTTTAATTTAATATACAAATTTAGTAAATATCTCAAGAATTAAAATTACTTCAAATGTTACTTTTTTGAGTGGAAAAAGATTTCCTATTTGTTCTTTTCAATAATATAGCTTAAAATTTTCTCCATTAAATGCACGCGGTCTTTTCCGCTTACGTTGTGCTTATGCATTGGATAAGGAAAGAAGTCCATTTGAATGCCTAGATCAATAAACTTTTTGACAAGAGCTAAATTATTTTGCATCACAACAACATCATCAATTGTTCCGTGAATTAAAAGTAAATCGCCTTTTAGATTTTTTGCGTGTGTCATCAAGGAAGCTTTTTCGTAACCTTCTTTATTTTGTTCTGGGCGATCCATGTATCTTTCTCCGTACATTATTTCATAATACTTCCAATCAGTAACTGGTCCACCAGCAACACCAACTTTAAAAACATCTGGTTCTCGAAGCATCAAGGAACTTGTCATAAATCCACCATAAGACCAACCATGAACAGCAAGTCTTTCGGAATCTACAAAAGGAAATGATTTTAAGAAATTTATTCCTGAAAGTTGATCTTCAATCTCAACATCACCAAGTTTTCTGTGAATTTGTGATTCAAACTCAAAACCACGTTCTCCAGACCCTCGATTATCTAAGGTGAAGATTAGGTAACCTTGATTTGCCATCCAATGCATCCAAAGATTAGCGCCACCTAACCATGAATTTGTTACCATTTGAGCATGCGGTCCGCCATAAACATAAACTAAAACAGGGTATTTTTTTGTAGCATCAAAATTCTGAGGTTTTATAAAACGATAATACAAATCGGAGCCATCTACTCCTTTTATTTTTCCAATTTCTGTAGTTCCAACAGAGTATTCATCTAATTTATCTTTTGAATTGATCAATACTTTGCTTATTTTCTGATTTCGATTAAGAATTTTTGCAGAATGAGGAACATTCAAACTTGTGTATGAATCCATATAATAGTTGCCGTTTTTTGATATTAACAATGAATGCGTTCCAGATTCTTTTGTTAAAAGTTCATTTTCACCATTCATATTACAGCGATAGAAAACAGTGTTTGTTGGGTTTTCTCCAGTTGCAGAGTAGTAGATTTCTTTACCATCACTACTTGCGCTGAGAATATCTTTAATTACAAAACGGTGCTTCGTTAGTTGCACAGGAAAATCAGTTTCACTTTCTAAATTGAAAGTATAAGCATACAAATTATTGAATCCATCTCTTTCTGAAATCCAAATAAAAATATTTGATTTTGCATCAGGAAAAAAAGCAGCATGTTCAGGTTCTACCCATTTATCATTTTTTTCTTCAAAGAGTTTTTTTACAAATTTTCCAGTTTTTGAATCGTAAACATTCAAGTGCATGTGATTTTGGTCGCGATTTACTTCAGCAACAAGAATATATTTTTCATCTGGAGTGAAGCACAAATTCGTAAAATAATCATCTTTATTTCCACGAGGATTAATATAAACAGTCTTATGGTTTTTGAGTGAGTAAATGCCAATTTTTGGTTCCTCTGATCTTTGTCCCGCCATGGGATATTTAATTGACACTAATTCACCTGGAGTTGAATTGATATCCAATAATGGATAATCGTGAACATTGCGCTCGTTTTTTTGATAAAATGCTAAATAAGAACCATTGATAGACCAAAAAATCCCAGTTGAAATTCCAAATTCATTTCGAGCAATACTTTGACCTGAAACGATGTTTTTATCAATGTTTTTTGTAATAGCTTTCTCATCAACATAGATATTATTAGCAATCGTGTAAGCTA
>JBILAB010000164.1:0-4223 GCA_044354455.1 Crocinitomicaceae bacterium
ATTTTCCTCGAATTGTAGCTTTTATAATTTCTCCATTCTCCAAAATAATGTTGTAGATTTTTCCTGTAGATTTTAAAACAAGTCCTTGCATAGCGTACTACAAATTTATGTTTTATTCTTTTTAATCACTTTATTATTTAGCTGTTCTATCAAAAATTAGCAATCTTAAACGATATTTTGCGTTAATTCTACTCAAGCCCGTATCTTCGTTGTACATGTTGCGTTTACTTTTTATTTCTTGTTTTTTTATTTTCTGCTGTGCTTTTTTCACGAATGCGCAATTATCAAATGAGCGGAGCTTCAAGAAATTAGTTGGAGAGGAGATAATCACAATCGATACACTGGCGATTTATCCAAATAGTTTTATTGTTTTAATTGGCAATGACACGCTCGATTCAAAAAAATATTCGCTGAGTTTCGGAAGTAATAAATTTCAATTGTATGAAACTCAAAAAGATACTTTGACATTTCATTACAAGGTTTTGCCCTTTAATTTCCAAAAAACATATCAATTGCGCGATTCAAAAATAATTTTTAATACAACAAGCGATGAAAGAGAAAAATTTAAAATCCCAGCATCTTATTCAGTTCAAGATATTTTTGGAGGAAATGAATTAAGTAAAAGCGGAAGTATTTCTCGTGGAGTTTCATTTGGGAATAATCAAGATTTGGGAATCAACTCTAATCTAAACCTAGAATTATCAGGAGATTTAAGTCCAAATTTAAAACTTCTAGCTGCAGTTTCTGACGCAAATTTACCCATACAACCCGACGGAAATACGAATAAACTTCAAGAATTCGATCAAGTTTTTATACAAGTTTACAACGATAAATTTAAATTAATTGCTGGAGATTTTTGGATATCAAAGCCAAAAGGTTATTTTTTAAACTATAAAAAACGAGGGCAAGGTTTAACGGGCGATTATTCTTGGTTGACCAAAAATCAAAATCAGTGGAAGTCGCAAGCAAGTGCCGCCTTATCAAAAGGAAAGTTTAATAGGCAAATTATTCAAGGCATTGAGGCAAACCAAGGTCCTTATCGGCTTACTGGCGCTGAAAACGAACCGTTTATTGTGATATTGTCGGGAACAGAACGCGTATATATTGACGGAAAATTACTTCAAAGAGGTCAAGAATTAGACTATACAATAGATTACAATACCTCAGAACTTATTTTTACAGCACGAAATCAAATCACAAAAGATATCCGAATTGTTGTTGAATTTCAGTACTCAGATCAAAATTATGCGCGTTCACTTTTTCAGTCATCATTAAGTTACAAAAGTAAAAACATGCAGTTTTGGGTCAACGCATACAGTGAACAAGATGCTAAAAATCAAGCATTACAGCAAACTTTAAGTGGCGATCAAAAATTTTATCTTTCTCAAATAGGCGATAATTTAGATTTAGCGAGGATAAGTAGTATTGATTCTGTTGGTTATTTGGAAAATCAGGTCTTGTATACAATGATGGATTCTCTTTCCTATGATTCCGTTTTAGTATTTAGTAATGATGCTGCGTTAGCGGTTTTTCGTGCCACTTTTCAATTTGTAGGAGCAAATCAAGGTAACTATATCTTCAGTAATTACACTGCTCTTGGGAAAGTTTATAAATGGGTTGCCCCAATTGCGGGGATTCCTCAAGGAGATCACACACCTTCTCGTTTAATTATTACACCCAAACAAAAACAGGTTGTAAGCTCAGGCTTTTCGGCAAAGTTGGGTAAGCGATTTTTTATGGAAAGTGAAAGTGCTCTTTCTACAAATGACCTCAACACTTTCTCAAAATTTGGAAGTAGCGATAACAATGGCTTTGCCCAGAAGTTCAAGGGGATTTATTCACTTCCTTTCGGACTTGATACCATTAAAAAATGGAAGTTTGAAGCAAGTGGTGATGTGGAGTATTTAACTACAAATTTTAGTCCTATTGAGCAATACCGCAGCGTAGAATTTGACAGAGATTGGAATACGCGAAATAAAGGATACAATGGCGATCAATTAGCTACAGCTTTAGGAACACATTTGTCACACCAGGTCTTTGGAAAAATTAATCTTGAGGGGCAATATTTTAGCATTGGGAATGATTACGCTGGAAATCGAGTGGCGACAAATGGTGCTTGGCAACAAAATGGTTGGAAAATACAATTGGATGGAAGCGCTTTAAAAAGTGAATCGAATTCAAAAAACACCTTTGTTAGACATCGCGTTGCAATTTCTAAAGATGTAAAATGGCTCACTATAGGATTTAAAGATGACCATGAAAAAAACATATTTAGTGACACAAATAAGCTTGTTTTAAAGAATAGTTATCAATTTTTCGATTACCAATTTTTTATTTCCAATAGGGATTCATCAAAAGTAAATTATAAACTTTTTTGGAGAGAAAGGTTTGACCAACGAGGAGATTCTTTGCAATTAACCGCTGTTGCAAAGGCCAAAACAATTGGCGCAGAATTGAAATTATCGGAATTTAAAAATCAACGGTTGAGTATTCTCAGTGCTTATCGCTCCTTGGCTATTTTAGATTCTGTTTTGCTTCCACAAACACCTGAAAATTCCTTTGTTGGGCGCATAGAATACGATGCTACATTTTGGAAGTCAGCACTCACATTCAATAGTTTTTATGAAATTGGTTCCGGTTTAGAGCAAAAAAGAGAATTTCTTTACCTAAAAGTAAATGATGGTCAGGGAATTTATGCTTGGGTAGATTATAACTCTGATGGGATTAAGGATTTAAATGAATTTGAAGTCGCACAGTTCATCGATCAAGCGAGTTATATTCGTGTATTTACACCCATTAGTGAATACATCAAAACGTATTCTAATGAGTTAAACCAAAGTTTATTTTGGCGCCCAGAAAGGATTTGGGAAAAGAAAAAAGGAGGACTTAAATTTTTAAACCTGTTTTCAGATCAAGCTCGTTTAAGAATCACAAAAAAAGTAAATGAATTTGATGCGCTGGTTATATTTAATCCTTTTGCTAGTGATATTGATCTTCCGAATTTAGTAAGCACAAATACAAGTATTCGGAACACACTTTTTTTTAACCGCTTATCACGGGTTTTTAGTGCAGAAATTACAAGTGAAACATCAAAATCTAAAACGCTGTTAACTTCTGGCTTTGATTCAAAACAAAATCAATTTAATCAAGCGCTAATAAGATGGAATATCACAACTACTCTTTCTTTAGAATTATCAGCTTTAAAAGGGGCAAAAAAATCTCTCGCAGATTATGTTATCGGTAGAAATTATGCCTATAGCACCGAATCCTTTGCTGGTAAAATCATCTTTCAGAAATCAAGTAATTTCAGAATTTCATTGCAGACAAGGGCAGCAGATAAAATCAATGATCTTCTTTTAGGGGGAGAAAAATGCTTAACGCGCGAAATAGGTGGAACACTAAAGTACAATCAAACTGAAAAGGGAAGTTTCCAAAGTGAATTTAAAATGCTTACCATGAAATATAGTGGAAATCCAAATTCTGCGATTGGATTTGAACTTTTAGAATCCCTTCAGCCTGGGTTAAATTACACCTGGACCTGCACTTACCAAAGAACTTTGTCGCAAAATCTACAGCTTTCAATTAACTATTTAGGAAGAAAATCTGAGGTTATACGAACTATTCATAGCGGAAGCATGGAGCTTCGAGCTTATTTTTAAGGCTTACAGATCAAATTTTATTCCTTGAGCAAGCGGTAAACTGTCTGTATAATTAATCGTATTTGTCTGTCTTCGCATATATACTTTCCAAGCATCAGAACCCGATTCTCTACCACCGCCAGTTTCCTTTTCTCCACCAAAAGCACCGCCAATTTCTGCTCCTGAAGTGCCAATGTTTACGTTTGCAATTCCACAATCAGAGCCGGAAGAAGATAAAAATGCTTCAGATTCCTTTAAATCATTCGTCATAATTGCAGAAGATAAGCCTTGGGGAACAGCATTTTGCAACTTAATGGCATTTTCAAGACCTCCATTATATTTTATTAAGTATAAAATTGGAGCAAATGTTTCATGTTGAACAATTGCAAAATGATTTTCTGCCTCAATAATACAAGGTTTTACGTAGCATCCCGACTCGTAACCAGCTCCGTTGAGAACACCGCCTTCAACAAGCACTTTTCCGCCCTCTTTTTTAGCTGCCTCAATAGAAGCTAAATAAGCATTTACTGCATCAGTATCGATAAGTGGACCAACATGATTCGCTTGATCCAAAGGATCTCCAAT
>JBILAB010000165.1:0-4219 GCA_044354455.1 Crocinitomicaceae bacterium
AGTTTAAGTATAGACAGAGCACGTGACACTTGGAAAAACAAGGGGCGAAGCGAAAAATGGATTCAACAACGTATGACGGGACAAGAAACCCGTAATAAATTGACCGATTATTGGAAAGATAGCGGTGTTACAGAAAAAGATGAGTTTGCCTTGTTGACTAATATTATACATCAGGAATGGACAGGGCTTAGCGTAAAAAAACACAAAGAAATCAAAGGATTGAAATCGCAGAACCTGCGAGATCACATGAGTGAAGCTGAATTACTTTTCACTGCATTAGCAGAACTTTCAACACGTCAAATTGCTGAAACAAAAGAAGCAAAAGGTCTGATAGAAAATGCAAAAGCAAGTAAGAAAGGAGGAGAAATTGCCAAAAATGCCCGTAAAGAATTGGAAGCAAAAACAGGAAAGAGTGTGGTAACAGGTGAAAACTTTTTACCGCTTAAAAAGACCATAATAAAAGCAAAAAAATAACAACTAATTTAGTTTGCCTTTATATCTTCCAAACAGATTTAGGAGACGGCTGGAAGAT
Source organism: Crocinitomicaceae bacterium (assembly GCA_044354455.1). Lineage (GTDB taxonomy): Bacteria > Bacteroidota > Bacteroidia > Flavobacteriales_D > Crocinitomicaceae > UBA952. The sequence continues at coordinate 533 of JBILAB010000165.1, forward strand.
CCATAAGTTCACAATGACCCGCCTGAAAAACGAAAAATGGCATTGCAAATGGGCGCAAATATACTTATGTATGCTTTTATGCGATAAAATAAGTAATTTTAATACCGTATAAAAGAGATTTTTAACATAGGCAACAAACTTTTGCCTATACAGTTAAAATGGGTGTCTAGGATAATGTTTGGCGCGCATATATGAGTTGTAAAACAATTTTAAAAAACAAATATGAAAAATTTAGTATTCCTGATTTTAATATTTAGTTCTTTTATGTTCTTAGGTCAAGAAAATAACATATCTGAATTAGAAAACAAAAAAAAGGAAATAATAAATCAGATTAATATTTTGAATGATTCCATTAAAATAATTGACCTTGAGATAAATGCTATAAAGTCAATAGAAATTCAGAAAATGATTACTAATTCGACTTTAAAAGCGACTGTTCAAAAGGGAGCTAAACTAAAGAAAAATCCTGATGTGTTTAGCGAGTTGATTATAGTTTTACTGGAAGACAAGGAAGTTACTATATTAGATTATTTTGATGGTTATTTTGGAGTATGCACTGACTCAATTTGTGGCTATATGAGTGATTTATGGATTAATCAAAATAATAAAATAAATGAGTTTATTAGGCTAAAAGAAGATGAAAAAAAAGAATTAGAACGATTAGAAAATGAACAAAAAATTAAAATACAAAAGGCTGAATGGGCAGAATTAGAAAAAATATATATTAAAAAATATGGACAAACTACATATAGCAAACTTAAACAAGGTTACTATTGGATTGGAATGACTAGAGAGTTGGCTACAATATCTTTAGGTAGTCCAAATGATATAAATAGAACAGTTGGTTCTTGGGGAGTCCATGAACAATGGGTATATTATAACTTATACTTATATTTTGAGAACGGAATACTTACATCGTATCAGAATTAAAACGTTTTACAACACGCAATAAAAAAGATAGGACAGAAAGTGCTAAATTATCACGACATAACATTTAATAAAATAGCTTGGCAGCTTTATAGGTAGAAGCTTTTATATGCCTACGTTTCTCATTTCCAAACGTTACTAAAAAAATTCCTACACTAAATTACCTTAATTTTACACTATTAAATAAACGCAAAGGACAAACAGATGAAAAAATTTATGCTTAATATCCAACTAGAAGGATTGGACAATGATACAAGAATGAAACTACTCCCAAGAGAACAGGAGCTTGTAAAAGAACTAGAACAAAATGGGAGTATTGTAGAAACCTATATTAAACATGATTTGTCTGGTATTTTCATCGTAATGATGGCCAATGATTCTGAAGATGTGCATGCAAAACTTTCAATTTTACCTTATTATCCCTATATGAAAATTGAAATCATTCCTATTAGAGTGCTTAACAACATTAATCAATAAGTCTGTCTTACACATAAAAAACCCAAAGTTTAGGAGTATGAATTCTTAAAAGAATAATTAGCTCTAAACTAGTAGATCTTAGCTAATCCGTTTTATTACCAATTCATCTACTTTTTGGAAAAAATGTTGAGGAGCATAAGTCCTCCATTCAATTTCGTCAAGAGTTCCGCCCATCAAAAAATAATTATCGATGTTTACTTTATGAAATTCTGAAGCAACATGCTCATGAAAATTTACAAGTGCAATCCAACCATCTTCTACTTCATCAAACCACTCCTCGTAATAGCAATCATCAGAATAATGAAAATTAAGTACATTTTCGCCGATTAAAATAAATTTTGTGATTCCTTCTTCAATCATAAGTTCAATAAAATCGCGCTTCAATAACATAATATCATTTTCTATTGCATCGTTCCATTCGCCCATCATTTCAAGAATTGCAAATCCTAGATCATAGTCGCAGTATAAAATTTTCAGAAATAAGGTTTCAGAACCAATAGAATCCCATTGCGGATGAATACAATAATTATAGATAGCGTTAGTAAATTCAAACTCGCTATAGTTCCGCCCATAAAATGGAGAACGCTTATCTTCTGAAGCAATGTAATAAGCTCTCCAATTATAAAAAGGTTCAATAGAATGCACGTGCAAATTTACATTGGGAATTTCATTATATGAAAAAAAATATATTAATATATGCCAATCAGAATTGACATAAGATATAAAAGCTAAAAATTGTAATGTAAATTTGCCACTACAAATAAAAAAGGATGGGGAAAGATAAATTAAGACGCTTTGCAGCGATAAAATCTTTTGAAAATGTAATTGAAGCAAAACCTGAAGTTGATTTTTCACTGAAAGGATCTTGGCGAAAAAACTTTTTTAAGAACAACAACCCAATTGTATTAGAATTAGGCTGTGGAAAAGGCGAATATTCGCTAGGATTGGGAAAACATTACCCAAACAAGAATTTTATTGGACTTGATTTAAAAGGAAATCGAATTTATATTGGAGCCAAAGAAGCTTTAGCATTAAACATGAAAAATGTTGCTTTTTTAAGAACTAGAATTGATTTTATAACAGATTATTTTGCGGAAAATGAAGTGGATGAAATCTGGCTAACTTTTTCAGATCCTCAGAGAAAAAAACCTAGAAAAAGATTAACATCTCCATTATTTATAGAGCGTTATCAGCAGATATTAAAGCCTGGAGGACTTATTCACCTCAAGACTGATAGCGAACTCTTATTTGAATATACGCTAGACGAGATAGAAAATAAGAAATATACTTGCCTTGAAAATACATCGGATTTATATGGAAGTTTGACGGCTGAAATTGATGAGGAAACTAAAGCGATTTTTCATATAAAAACCCATTATGAAAAGTTGTTTACTGCAAAAGGTTTCACTATTAAATACTGTAAATTTCAGATTAATTAATTCTTCCTTACAATACAAATTAGAAAAAGTTACCACCTTAAGCATTTGTACATAGAAAATTAGAAAAAAAAAGCTTATTTTTGCCATCTAAATAATTAGAATATGGATAATTTAAGTTTTGAGGAGATAAAATCTAAATTTAGTTCAAATAAAAAATTTAAAATTGCAAGTTATGCCTTTGGAGGTTTAATTTTATTGGCTTTGCTTTATTTTTTATACCGACAGTTTATATGGATGCCGAGTAATGAAAAATCTAACGATAGTTGGTGGGTAGGTCAGAATTTTATTGCGAAAGATTCAACAAATCAAGCAATTAAAGCGCTAGAGCCTGTCGTAAAAAAATATGATGGTAAGTCAGGTGGCGAAATAAGTCAATTCCTTTTGGCTCGTCAGTACATGGAAAAAGGACAATTTCAAAAAGCTATTAAAAACTTAGAAGGTGTTGATGTGAATGACACCTATATTCGAATTTATTCAATTGGCTTACAAGGAGATTGCTATTCTGAGTTAAAAAAATATGACACAGCAGTTGAAAAATATTTAGAAGCTGCAGATAAAGAAGACAATGAGTTTACAACTCCAATGTATCTTTTAAAAGCAGGTTTGTGTGCTGAAAAAATAAAAGATTACGAAGCAGCAACAACTTATTATACGCGTATTTTAGATGATTATCCTGCCTACGGATCTCAAAAAACAATAGAAAAATACATTGCAAGAACGAGTACAATTAAAAAGAAATAGGAATGGCGACAGCCAGTAAAAATCTTTCAAAATATAATAAGGAACTTGTTCCTAATGGTGCCGATTTTAAAATCGGCATTGTTGTTTCTGAGTGGAATGAAAG
>JBILAB010000025.1:0-15713 GCA_044354455.1 Crocinitomicaceae bacterium
TATCTTTGTAAAGTCAATAAAATAATCAATGAGCTTAATAGAACTTTCTGAACAAGAAATACAAAGACGTGAATCTTTACAAAAATTACGCGACTTAGGAATAGATCCTTATCCTGCGGCATTATTTTCAGTAAATTCCTCCGCTAAGGAAATAAAGAATGATTTCGAAGATGGAAAGCACGTTTGTATTGCAGGAAGAATGATGAGCCAACGAGTGATGGGAAAAGCATCTTTTGCTGAACTTCAAGACGCTAGTGGCAGAATTCAAATTTATATTAACCGCGATGAGATTTGCCCTGATGAAGATAAAACATTCTACAATGAAATTTTTAAAAAATTACTTGATTTAGGAGACTTCATAGGTGTAGAAGGAAAAGTTTTTAAAACACTAGTTGGGGAAATTTCCATTCATGTTACAAAATTAACGTTATTAGCAAAAGCATTGAGACCTTTACCGCTTCCTAAAATTGATGCAGAGGGAAGAATTCACGATGCTTTTACAGATGCTGAAATGCGCTCGAGACAACGGTATGTAGATTTAGTAGTAAACCCGCATGTAAAAGACACTTTTGTAAAACGATCAAAAACGATTTCGTCAATGCGCCGGTTTTTTGATGGGTTTGACTATTTAGAAGTTGAGACTCCAATTCTACAAGCAATACCAGGTGGAGCTGCAGCACGACCTTTTATCACACATCACAACGCTTTAGATATTCCGCTTTATTTAAGAATTGCGAATGAAATGTATTTAAAACGATTAATTGTTGGTGGTTTTGAGGGCGTTTATGAATTTGCGAAAGATTTTCGGAATGAAGGAATGGATCGTACGCATAATCCAGAATTTACAATGCTTGAAATCTACGTTTCCTATAAAGATTATAACTGGATGATGGATTTCACAGAAAAAATGATTGAAAAGGTCGCTCATGATGTTTGCGGAAGCACAGAAATAGAAGTTGGCGGAAATAAAATTTCACTAAAAGCACCTTATAAAAGAATTTCTATGCGAGATGCAATTCTTGAATTCACAGGAAAAGATATCAATGGTAAATCAGAAATGGAATTAAAGGAGATTTGTAAAGAATTAGGAATTGAAACAGATTCTTCAATGGGAAAAGGGAAATTAATAGATGAGATTTTTGGTGAGAAATGTGAAGCGCATTTTATTCAGCCAACATTTATTACAGACTATCCAATTGAAATGTCGCCTTTGTGTAAGAAACACCGCGATAATCCAGAATTAACAGAACGCTTTGAGTTAATGATTAATGGGAAAGAAATTGCAAATGCTTACTCAGAATTAAATGACCCGATTGACCAAAGAGAACGCTTTGAAGAACAAATGAGTCTTTCTGAAAAAGGAGACGATGAAGCAATGTTTATCGACCAAGATTTTTTGAGGGCTTTAGAATATGGCATGCCCCCAACCTCTGGGATGGGAATAGGAATTGACCGTTTAGTAATGCTTTTAACAAATAATATTTCCATTCAAGAAGTACTGTTTTTTCCTCAAATGCGACCAGAAACTAAATCCGTTAAAGTCGAACTAAATGATTCAGAAAAAATCATTTTTGAAACGATTAAAGAATTGAAAGAACTGCAATTATTCCAGCTCAAAGAAAAATTTGAAATGAGTAATAAAGTATGGGATACAAGTATTAAAACTTTAACGAAACATAATTTAGTAAAAGTTACGAAAGAATTGGAAGAACTTTGGGTTCGACTTTCGTAATACTAAATTTGCATTGCATATTCTTAGAGTAAATTATTCATTCTAAATAACTTATTGTTATGACTACAAAAGAAGAAATTGTACATAATTGGCTTCCACGTTATACTGGAAAAAAAATTGAAGATTTTGGTCACTACATTTTACTCACTAATTTCTCTGCATATGTTAACCTATTTGCAAAATGGAAAAATGTTGAGGTTGAAGGAGTAGACCGGCCGATGCAAACTGCAACAAGCGAAGGAATCACCATCATTAATTTTAGTATGGGGAGCGCGATGGCGGCGACAATAATGGACTTATTATCTGCTATAGAACCAAAAGCGGTTTTATTTTTAGGGAAATGTGGAGGATTAAAAAAGAAAAATGAAATTGGCGATCTCATATTACCAATTGCAGCGATTCGAGGTGAAGGTACTTCCAATGATTATTTTCCTGCAGAAGTTCCTGCCTTGCCATCTTTCAATCTTCAAAAAGCGATTTCTTCAACTATAAGAAGTAGCGGAAGAGATTATTGGACAGGAACAGTTTATACCACTAATAGAAGGGTTTGGGAGCACGATGAAAAATTTAAAGAATATTTAAGAACAATTCGAGCCATGGCAATTGACATGGAAACTGCCACCATTTTTAGTGTTGGATTCTTTAATGAAATTCCTGTTGGCGCATTGTTATTAGTAAGTGACCAACCGATGACGCCTGAAGGAGTGAAAACAGAAACAAGCGATGCAAATGTAAGTGCTAACTACTTATCTGACCATCTAAAAATAGGAATTGATTCCTTAAAAGAAATTCAAAATTCAGGAAATACAGTAAAGCATTTAAAATTTTAAAGGCAAAGAAAAGACCTATAGCTCTTCACTAAAAGTGTATCCTACACCTTTAATTGTTCTGATAACTGAATCCCCTAATTTTTCTCTTAATTTTCGAATGTGCACATCAATTGTTCGTTCGCCAACAATTGTATCGTTACCCCAAACTATCGAAAGAATTTGATCTCTATTAAAAACCTTACCTGGGCGACTTGCGAGTAACTCTAAAAGTTCAAATTCTTTTTTTGGTAAGATGATAGATAAACCATCTACTTCTATTAAAAATTTTTCTCTGTCGATTTTTATTTTTTTAGAAGGTGAATCAACATCGATTCTTTTTGTATTCTCAAACCTTCTTAACAAAGATTCTATTTTAGTAATCAATAAACGAGGGCGAATTGGTTTTGTGATATAATCATCAGCACCAGCTTCAAATCCTGCAATTTGAGCATAATCTTCAGCACGAGATGTTAAAAAAACAATAATGGGCTGTGCTAAATTTAAATCTTTTCGAATCATTTGACATGCTTCAATACCGTCTATTTTTGGCATCATAACATCTAAAATTATCAAGGATGGCATTATTTGCTGAGTTAGTCGAACCCCCTCTTCTCCATTTGAAGCGGTAAATACTTTGTACCCTTCTTTCCTAATCGTATAAGATAGAAATTCTAAAATATCTGGTTCGTCATCGACAAGTAAAATTGTATGCCCCCTTAAATTATCCATTCTTTTATTTTAAAAAAGGGCTGCCAAAACTTTTAACAACCCTTACTATTTACTATTTATTTTGCAACAATAAAGCTTTTTGTGAAGCTTAAATTTTGCCCTACAAAAAGTATTGAATACATACCATTTGCTAAAGATGACACATTCATTGTTACAAAATTTTGATCTTCATCTTGAACATATATTGTTTGAATGATTCTTCCAACTCGATCGCTTACAAGAAGTTTAAATGCTGAATCACTTTGATTGTCAAAAGCAACAACTAAATTCTCATTCGCAGGATTTGGATAAATCGAAATGTTATTTAATCCCATTAATTCTTCAATTCCAACTGTTATATTTATGGTAAGAAGAAGTGTATCACTACAAGCACCATTGATTGCTGTTAAGATAACTGGATACGAACCATTTGAAATAAATGCATGACTTGGGCTTGTGGCAGAAGAATTCGTGAAATCTGAAAAATCCCAAGAGTAAGAAGATGCTCCAGTTGAAGTATTCGTAAATGTGACAACATTTCCGATTGTTGAGAAAGAAGCAGCTGCACTTGGAGTAGTTGTAAATGTAACTGTCGTTTGAACAGAAGTACCTACACCATCACAAGCATTAGAATTTGTTGTTATAACACTAAAGTTACCAGATGCAGTTACTTGAATCGCTTGTGTTGTATCACCGTTAGACCATAAATAAGCGTCTGCAGTTGATGATGTTAAAGTTACTGTTTCACCAGAACATGCTGCAGTTGCAGATGCATTGATTGTTGGCGCTGGTGCAGAACTCACGTTTACAATAGTTGCCGTTGATGTTGCTGAACAGCCGTTATTATCAGTTACAGTAACTGTATAAGAACCTGAAGTTGCTACAGTAATAGCTTGAGAAGTTGAAGATGTTGACCAAGAATTTCCAGTAGTTGCAGATGAAGTTAAATCTACTGAACCACCTGTACAGAAAGATGTATTCCCACTTGCAGAAATTATTGGAGTTAAGGGAAGTGCATTAATAGTAACTGTTATTGCTACTCGTGGGCTTTCATCATTATTAGAATTAGCTTGTGAAACGTAATAAGAGTATACACCTGCTGTTGAAGTGCTCGGAACTGGTGCAGTTACCAATGGAGTTCCACCAGTAGGTAAATCGTACCATTTCAAAGAATTACCACTAGAAGAAGTTGCTGATAAAACTGAAGCTATTTCACCCTGACAATAAGTGTATGAAGTTGAAGAAACAACTGGTGCTGCAACACTAAAGAATTTCGGATGAGTAAATGCTGCACCTGAAGCTGCGGAAGAACCACTAGTCAAGCGAGCATCTGGAGTTGTTCCAAGTGGCGTAAATAAATTTACCCAAGATACTTGCGCTATAGATTGTGTTGAATCATTTCCATCAGCACCCCAAAAAGAAGTATAGAAAGAACTTGTTGATGCAGCTCCACCGCTAGTACCGGCATTATAAATAGTATTTGTATTATTCGTGAAACCAGTAAGAACATTGTTAGAAAAAAGCAAAGTATCTCCATTTACATTATTTACAACTGGCGTCCCTTCGATTGATAATCCTTTTTCCCATCCTACAACAAGGGAATTAAAACATGAAACAGCCGTATTTCTTCTCAAACGAAACGCTTTTTCGAACTTCTCACCCACTGGAAGAACTATTGAACCATTTCCTTTAGGTCCAACTAATGTAACGTTAGAAAAAATAGCGGCAGTTTTTGGTTGGCCAGCAGAACCTGCTGCATCATTATCTGATTCAAAACTATTGGAATCGCCAATGGCATCAGAAACATCTTTATCACGAATTGATAAGGCAAACTGTATTTTTCCTCTAAAGCCAAAGTCAGTATCAAAATCATCATCTAAACCTCTGTATGCAATAAGATGCTTACAATTAACAGTTCCTCCAAACCATTCAAATGAATCATCCCCTGAATGAGAAACTTGAATAAAATCTATCGTTGTTGCAGATCCAACTGATCCAAAAGTTAAACCATTAATCTCTTTGTTCGGTTCTAATGCAATACCAGCAAATTCAATTCGAACATATTTTAATGTGCCAGAATTATCGTTATCGAAACTTCCACCGTACTGCGTATCAGTTGTTTGAACGATTCCTTCAATATTTGCTACACCACCTGGTTGATTGTTTCTTGCTAAACCTAAAAGAACGATACCTCCCCAATCTCCTTCACTCCTGTTGCCTATACCTTCGTTGGAAGTAAAAATAATTGGACTTGCTAAGGTTCCAATTGCATTTAATTTCGCTCCGCGAGTAACGATTAATGAACCTTGTGTTGGTTTGTCACCACGAATAATTGTACCTGGAGCAATTGTTAAAGTTGCATTGTTTTTTACATATATTTTATTCTGTAATAAAATAACACCACTCCAAGTTGTACTTGTTGTAATGTCTGTTGAAACTGTAATCGTTGTAGCTGGATAATCTGTATTTTCTGCATCAAAATTTGACCAGCCCGAAGTCCAATCTGATGCTGCAGTATTGTCCGTTACAGGAAATGCACCTTTGTAGGTTGTTGGTGTCCAAAATGCATCTTGAGCGTGTAGGTTAATCCCCAAACTTAATACAAAGCTTGCTAAGTAAATGTTTTTCTTTTTCATAATATTTTTTTTAGTTGGAACAAAATTCCACAGAAAAAGAAGTTGCCATGTTACACGATATTTAAATGTTCTTTAAGTTTAGGTTAAGAACTATCGGTATTTTGTTAACATTAGAAAAAGCGGGGATTATTAGAAATTGTATTTTAATGACATAGAAACAGTTTGCCCAAACGTTATTTCTTGCCAAGCACTGTCAGTGCCTTTATCATACTTCTTGTTTTTATTTATATCTTGGAAATAGATTAAATCTTGTGCAAGTAAATCCTTAACATTTAATTTTAATTCTAATTTTTTCTTAAACATTTTGGAAATCTGAAAATCAATTACATTTCTACCATTCTCCCAAACACTTGGTTCTTGAATACTCCCAGCAATAGCAATTCGTTGACCAACTAAATTATAAGACAAACTAAAATTAACATCCTTAGGAGCTGAATAATAAATACCCGCATTAATAATATAAGGAGATTGACCTTGCAATGGTCTTGCGGAATTAGTATATTCTGCTTGACCTGCATACATACTTAAATCTACACTAGAACGAATAATTGAAGCATTTGCATAAAATGTGATATCATTTAAGAACGAGGTTGAATCCTTAGAATTTAAAAATCCAAGATTCATTCTGTATTCAAATTCAGCCCCATAATTTTTAGTATTTCCAACATTGTCATAATAAAGTTCTGGTGTTCCAGATGTTCCAGTTCGTAAAATCAATTCAATTGGATTGGTAAATTGCTTGTAGAATGCAGAGACACTAAAAATTTGTCCAGCACCAGGAAAAAATTCAAATCTAGCATCATAATTATTAATTGATGCTCGCTTTAATGTGGGGTCTCCTGATGTTAAATTATCATTCAAGAAATTGTAAAAGGAAAATGGTGCTAACTCTCTAAATTCAGGTCGAGAAACTGTTTTTGACGCACTCAAACGAAAATTTATTTTATTCGTAAGAGAATAAATTAAATTAACGGAAGGTAAAATATCCACAACAGTTGTATCAATATTTTGCTGAAGATTAGAACCAAATTCTATGTATTTAAAATTCTGATGATACGACTCTAAACGCGCGCCAACGACAATTCTAAACTTTTCAGTAATTTTTGAATCAAACATAGCATAAGCAGCATTTAATAAAGAAAATGCTTGGTAACTGTCATCTACATTTGTTCCTTCTTCTAATTTAAATCCACCTTGACCATCAGCCATTAAACCTAAATTTGAATTTGAAAAGATTTGGTCTTCAGGTAATAATAATAATTGACTATTAAAACTTGAGTTCCCTGCTGGATCGTATTTGGAAAAACCTAAATTTCTCGATTCGAAAGAACGCGTTCGGTATTGATGCATCCCCCCAATTTTTAGTTCCGTCTTTGTATTCAAGAACTCAAGAGGAATAGAAAGATCATATTTCGCACTTACTATTTTTTCATTTAGCAGCGACCAAAACATATTTCCAGCACCAAGAGTTGAAATATCATTATTTTGTATCACTGCAGCAAATGGAAGTGCTGTATCTGATTGCTGGTAAACTGTTCTTCTTAGAAAAGGAATTTCACGTTTCACATCACTAATGCCAGCAATCCATTTAAATTTTATTTTATTTTTAAATTCATGGTTGCCAAGTAATTGAGAACTCAGAAGCTTATTTTGCGTATACCAAATATTTGTAGATTTCTCAGAGAAAACTGATTCAACATCCATGTCTCGCTTTCCATTCCGAATATTTACTTTGTCATCTGAGGAAAGCGAATAAAGTGTTTTTAAATGAAGGGAATTATTTTTGTTTAGTTTATATTTCATATTAAACATCGCACTGTTTAATACAGACTGAGTATACGCTGAATCTTTTAATTCATTTTTAGTGATCACTCCTGCTACTGATTCTTCAAATTCTCTTCTTGTAACTTTATTAAAACTCATGTTGCTTTGGTAATTGTAAGCAAATACATAACCGAAATTTCGCTCCTCAGCTAACTTAATTGTTTTGCCGATGCTGTATTGCAAATTTAGATTTGGAACAGCCACACGATTATATGTTCCCCAACTACTTGGAATTGATTGTGCATACTCTGCTTTTTGAAGAGCGGAAAGATTATTGAATTCTTCTGTTGATGGTAAACCAGATGGAAGAGTTCTAGAAGAAGAACTAAATCCCAAAAAGTCTGTTTTGCTTCCATCGTATGTTTTAAAATCTTTAAAAGTTGTAATTAGATTGTAAGAACCTCCTATTTGGATACTTTGAAAATCATTTTCCTTGGGTTCAGTTGTATTAATATCAATTACACCGCCAGCAAATTCTCCTGGTAAATCAGGTGTTGCTGTCTTAATAATTACTAAATTATCTAACATGTTCGAAGGGAAAACATCAAAAGAGAAGGCCTTTCGATCACTTTCTGAACTTGGCAAAGGGGCACCATTAATTAAGGCAAAATTGTAACGATCACTTAAGCCCCTTACAACAACAAATTTATTATCCTGGACACTTGCTCCACTAATTCTTTTTAAAACATCTGAAGCTTTTGAATCGGGAGTCTTTTTAAATGTCTCCGATGAAATTCCATCTACAACCGTTGCGCTATTTCTTTGTAGTCGTAATATTTCAGTTGTTGATTCTCTGCTAACTTTTGCTTTAACAGTAACAGGGCCTAATTCTAAAACAACTTTATCTAAAGGAATATTTAAAACTAAATTCTCGTTTTCTTTTAGTTTTATTTCCGTTAAAATTAGGTTGTTGTATGTTTCATTTCTAGCCTCCAATATGTAAGTTCCTGCGCTCAAACCTTTCAAAGAATAATTCCCGTCGCCATCTGTTACAGCACCTTTTCCAAGTCCTTGAAGAATTACTTTAGCACCAAATAAAGCTTCATTCGTTTTAGAATCTGTTATTTTTCCGCTTAAAGAAGCATTTTGAGAAAATGTATAAGAAATTAAAATACAAGTAAATAGAAGAGTAAATAAAGATTTATAGTGCATAAGAAAGGAATATTAAAATTCTATGCAAAGAAAATGCGGTTTCGTAATGCTAAAATTAACATAAGGTTAAGTTTATATTAAGGAATTATTTAACCTTGGTAATATTAAAATAATTTGCAGTTTAAAAACCATCCTTTTTAGTTATTTTATTTACAGCATGGCTTAAGCTAAATTCAAATAGATATAATAAATATTAAAATATAAAATCACTAATTTTAAGGAATTTTTTAATGGTTTAATTCAAAACGTTGACGAATCAACTAACTATCTTTACCAAACTTATCTTACTATAAATGTCCTATTTAAATCTTTTATTTTTATCGCTATCAATTTTGTGTTATTCAACTTCTTACTCCCAAAATAAAGTAGTATTTATTGAAGGGGAAGCACAAGGAACAACTTATCATATTACCTATTACGACAAGCAAGATCGGAATTTTGAAGATGAAATTTCAAAACTCTTATTTGAATTTGATTTATCACTTTCAACTTACAATCCAAATTCCCTTATTTCGAAGATTAATAATAATGAAAAAGATGTTGTACTTGACGACTATTTTCTGAGATGTTTTAAAAAAGGGAAAGAGCTTTGGAAAAATACAAATGGGGCATTTGACCCAACAGTATATCCATTGGTAAATGCTTGGGGCTTTGGACCAAAGGAAAAAATTGTCGTTAGAAAAGAAAAAATCGATAGTATTTTAGCATTTGTAGGTTTTGAATTAATCAATATTAAAGAAGGAAAAATAGTAAAAACTGATCCTAGAGTTTCACTTGATTTTAATGCTTTTGCTCAAGGATATTCTGTTGATATTATTCGGCAATTTTTTAATTCTAAGAATATTGACTCCTACATCATTGAAATTGGTGGAGAAGTTTATGCAAAAGGACTAAACGACAAAGATTCTTGGTTAGTTGGTATAGAAATCCCTATTGCCAATCAAAAAAGTTTAAATTCTTATCATACAATTGTAAAACTTGAAAATAAAGCAATTGCAACTTCTGGAAATTATAGACGCTACATTATAGAAAATGGCGAAAAAATAGTACATCATATCGACCCTAAAACTGGATATCCAACAAAAAACAATTTACTAAGCGTTACAATTATTTCAGACTCATGTATTATTTCAGATGCAACTGCAACAGGGATTTTGGTTATGGGTTTAAAAAAATCAAAGAAATACCTCAAAAAAAACAAGGAAATTGAGGCTTTGATAATTTATATGGATAGAAGAGGAATCTATAAAACTTTCCTTTCAGATGGTTTTAAAAAGTTTATTGTTAGCACAGAAAAATAAGGTGCTTAATTACTGCTGGCGAAGAATTTGAAAATAGTTAATCTTAATCTTTCTTTTCAGGATTTTCAATAATTTCAGCATTTAATGGATTCCATGTAAGTGAAATCACATCAAAATTAGCATCTGAAGGTGGAGATTGAGCGTCACTATTTGGACCTTTCACAAATGAAAAAGACCTAACTACTGTTCCATTTGCACTGTGATTCCAAGTCTCTTCAATGGAAATTTTATAAATACCATCAGGGAGAAGATTCCCATTAACATCAGCTCCATCCCATGTAACAGATCTATTACCAAAACTTGCTAAAGTTGCACCAGTAGTTGCACTTACAACATTGCAGTTTGCAGCAATTGCATTTGAAGCAGCACCACCTGAATTAACAGCCCAAGTTTGTAAATGATCTCTCGTAACCGAGCCAACATTTCTAGATATTGTTTTTACAAATTGACCTAAATCTGATTGAATCCAAACCGCAAGAACGTGTTTACCATAATTGTTATACGTTGCAGAAGCTGGTTTACTTACTTCATTAAAGCTAAATGATAATGTCCCTGCTGTTTGTGCTATTCCAGAAAATGTAAATCCTAATGAGATAATAAATGCAATTTTTTTCATGGTGTTTTAATTTTATTATTAAATTAATTATTTTTTTTTCCTTGATTTATCCAGCATTCTACTCGTTGAATAACGCTGTCTGGCAATGCATATCCAATATTAAAGCCATCTCTAGGCATCAACTTATAACCACTATTTCTCATTGCACCAATAATAGCTGAAGAGTTAGATGAAATATTTGCATGATTCGTCAAAGAGTAGCCATTTAGGTTGTCATGACAGCCTGAACAATTATTCTGAATGAGTGGCAGAATTTCATCGTTAAAAGAAACTGTATCTGAACAATTAGCATCAGCATAAAATTCAGCTTTATCTTTTTTGCAACTACAAAAAATTAATAGAGAAAGTATAAATATGCTAGATTTCATTTTTTTTGATTAGTGGTGAAAGGGCTAGCCAAAAAAGAGGAAAAATAAAGTACAAAGGAATTACAAATCCAGGATAAAATTCAGTCATTTCCAATGTCTCTGGGAAATCTTCCTTCATTATTGGAAATAGAATGCTACCTAGAGTTGCAAAAACAAGAACTATATTAAATATAATAGTGCCGAATTTTGGTGCTAATCGAGTGCTAAGAAAACATAAACCGGATACGCTTAGGCCTACAGTAAAATAAATTGCTATAATTTTCCAAAGGGGAAGTATCAGAGAAAAGTTTGCCATTACCTCATAGTATTTAGTCACATAAACAGATGCTCCGAGAGATGAAATTAAGGAAACTACTAAACCCAAAAGAAAATAGGACTTAAACATGTTATTTTTTTGCTGCGGGTAAATCAAAAGATACTTTCATGATGTCTGGAACGACATCGCTCTTTTTTCCAACTTTAAAATCCATTCTGTTTACATTAATACTTCCTGCAAAAGAAATAGTATTTCCTGAACCACTTTTCTTTGCTTTAACGACATACACTTTAGTTGTTCCTTTAAGCGTTAAATCTCCTGTAATTTTATATAAATCACCTTCTCTTTCTACTGTTGTGGATGTAAACTTAATAGCGGGGAATTTTTTAGAACTAAACCATTCTTCAGTTTGGGCTTTTTTATCTCTCATTCCGTTTCCTGTTTTTATCGAGGAAATGTCAATTGAAAGATTAAATTTTGAGGTTGCTAAATTTTGGTCGTTAAACTCGATTGTCCCCTCCATTTTTTTGAATGAGCCTGAGGGATCAGCACTTTTAAATGTGAGAGAGAAAGCATCAGTAATTTCAAAACGATCTATGGGCATAAACGCCAACGAAGTTGTTAGTATTAACAAACTAAAATATGCAATTATGACTGAGTATTTTTTCATAAGATAAAGTATTAAAATTTACGAGCTACACAAAAACCGAACCTAAATTGCCCTTTCAACCAATTTTCTGTAGTGTAAGGTATAAATTGAGTTTCACCTAAACCACCAGAATTAGTAAAATTGACAGTAAAGTTGTGCCCAAAAGTAAACCACTCCAAAGCAATACCTAGACTATTCTTATAAAAACTTGAAGGGCGAAATTGTTCATTATGAAAAACATGATAATACTCAGCGAGCAATGCAAAGCGACTACTAATTTTCAAGCGAAATGCGCTTCCAAGAGCAAATAGTGTATTTTGATCATTTTGTGTAACATAATTTCGGTGGAGAAGCGTTGGAACAAGAGCAAGAGAAAATCGCTCGCCAAAATGTTTTGCTAAATTAAGCTGCGTAAAATAAGCTAATCGATGAGAAGCTTTTGGAAAAAAACTAACGTCAGATTCAAGGGTTGAACTTTTCATGTAGGTAAAGCTAGAACCTGAAATCAAAGTCATAGAAAGAGGCACAATACCTTTTTTTTGCTCAAGGACTTTGAATTTTAAAAATCCATCTAAAAGCGAGCGATAAGGAGCTCCTGTTCCTTTAGATCTTCCTAATCCAAGCATAAATTTATCACTTACGCCATATTCTATTGCTATTCTCATGTCTGAGAGGTAATCAAAACCAAACATATTTTGGTATCCACCATTTGGTCCTGAAAAATCCCCGAAGCGATGTTCAATTCGCATTTCATATGTTCCTTTTGGAAGCGTTTCATTGGAATGGCCATTTATAATTCGAGAAGAGGAAAATGTTTTTGGTTCTTCAAATGGTATTTCGGATTCATCCGTAGTCTGAGCTAAAAATAAAGGTGAAGCAGCTAGAAATAAAAACGTAAAAAAGGATAAGGAGAAATTCATTTTTATTGGTAAAATTAAAAATAAAAAAATAATATTGGTATAATTTTTAGATATAATATCAAAGTCATTGACCTGTTCCAATTAGAAATACTGTCGGTATTTTACTCAAGTCATAGGCTTTCTCGCGCCATTCAATTACTGAATGAGTTTGAATCAATGCATTGTGAATTGTTAAATTAGAAGCAATACACAATTGAGTAGTATCCGTTAATTCATTTAGTAAATCCTCTAAAACATTCATATTTCGAAATGGAGTATCCATAAAAATATGCGTGCCACCATGGCGCCGAGTATCCATTTCCATGTCTTTCATTTTTCGAATACGGTCTTTTCGTTCCTTTGGTAAATAACCATGAAAGGTGAAATGCTGTCCTGAAAATCCACTGCCCATTAATGCCAAAAAAATAGATGATGGTCCCACGAATGGAACAACTTGAATTCCTTGACTATGAGCTAAAAATACCAATTCAGCGCCAGGATCTGCAATTCCTGCGCAACCTGCTTCAGAAATAACTCCAACATCCTCACCATTTGTTAGTTTTAGAAGCACCTTCATACAATCTGACTCTTTAGAATGCTTATTCATGAGTGTGAAATGACATTCATCAATTGGAAATTGGCGGTCCATTTTTCGCAGCAAACGTCTGGCAGATTTGATTTCTTCGACTGCAAAGTGGCGCAATAGAATTGTTGATTTTATAACATCATCTGGGATTATATCTGTTATGGATTCTCCTCCTAAGGTATTTGGAATCAAAAATAATTTACCTAATTTCTCCATTTTTAATTTTCGTTATGATAACTGAAGTTACTTTTTCTACTAATTCATAAACAGCTTTAAAATCTTCTAAGCTGCCATAATAAGGGTCAGGAACTGAAAGATTTGAATCAGAATCTAATTCATTTAAAATTAACCGTACTTTTTCTCTATCAGAATTATTTCTTGCTAAACTCAAAATATTTTGTCGATTTGATTCATCCATCGCATAAATAATATCAAAATCATCAAAATCATTTATTGTAAACTTTCTAGCTACTAAATTTTTGATATTTGTGCCAAACTCCTCTGCTGTTGAGCACATTCTCGAATCAGGTGCTTTACCAATATGATAAGCAGCAGTTCCCGCAGAATCAACAAGAATATTTAAGTTATTTTCTTTTACTTTTCTTCGCAATAAACCATCTGCAATAGGAGAGCGACAAATGTTACCCAAACAGACCATTAAAATTCGCAATGAATAGTTTGACTCTTGCTTCACAAATTAATGAATCGTCAATTTTTTCTCTAACTCCTCTAAATAATTTCGGAATTGTTTATCTGTCTCAGATAAATTAACAACTGTTCGGCAAGCATGAAGAACGGTAGCATGGTCTTTTCCACCACAGTGAGCGCCGATATTTGCAAGAGATGATTTTGTCATCTTTTTAGAGAAGTACATTGAAATTTGTCTTGCTTGAACAACTTCACGCTTCCGCGTTTTAGATTTTAGCATTTCAATTGGCAAATCAAAGTAATCACAAACTACTTTCTGAATGTATTCTATAGAAACTTCACGAGCTGTACTGCGAACAAATTTATCCACCATTTGCTTTGCAAGTTCCAAAGTAATTGCTTTCTTATTAAGTGAAGCCTGTGCTAAAAGTGTATTTAAGGCACCTTCAATTTCTCGGATATTTGTATTTATAGAATAAGCTAAGTATTCAACAACCTCATTTGGCAGCTCAATTCCGCTTCCATACATTTTCTTCTCCAAAATTGCAATTCGAGTTTCAAGATCTGGCGTTCCTAAATCTGCAGATAATCCCCACTTAAAGCGAGATAGAAGGCGTTGCTCCATTCCTTGCATTTCAACGGGTGCTTTATCTGAAGTTAAGACAATTTGCTTACCATTTTGGTGAAGATGATTAAAGATTGAAAAGAAAACATCTTGGGTTTTTTCTTTACCGGTAAAAAATTGAACGTCGTCAATAATTAAAACATCCACCATTTGATAAAAATGAACAAAATCATTGGTAGTATTATTCTTTATAGCATCTATAAATTGGTGTGCAAATTTTTCAGATTGCACATACAAAACTGTTTTATTGGGAAAATTATCTTTTATCTCGATTCCAATTGAATGCGCTAAATGTGTTTTTCCTAAACCAACACCGCCATAAATTAATAGAGGATTAAAAGCTGTTCCGCCTGGTTTATTTGCGACAGCATAACCAGATGCACGAGCCAAACGATTGCATTCGCCTTCTACAAAATTGTCAAAAGTATGAGATGCAATTAAATTTGATTCAATATTTACCTTCTTTAAGCCTGGAATAATAAATGGGTTGCGAATTTGCTTCTCATTTGTGTTAATCGGCATATTGACCGGTGCATTTTTTAAAGAGCTTGTATTATTTGTAGGGATTTTAACAGTATAAGGACTTGAAGAGTTTGAATTGTTTTCCATAACAATACTGTATTCTAAACTTCCTTCGTTACCAATTTCTTTTTTGACAACTTTTCGAAGCAGTTGAATATAATGTTCTTCTAACCATTCATAAAAAAAATGTGAAGGGACTTGGATCGTTAAAATGTTGTTTTCTAATTTAATTGGAACAATTGGTTCGAACCATGTTTTGAATGCTTGTAGAGAGATGTTGTCTTTGATTAACTTTAAACAAGACTCCCATACACCTTCGTGACTTTTAATCATAATTGAATTTTATAAACAGTTTATTTTTACTTTAAAAAAGTGATAAAAA
>JBILAB010000026.1:0-15698 GCA_044354455.1 Crocinitomicaceae bacterium
CATAGTTGATAATTTACTTCGTCAATGCGCTTTCCTTTGTATAAAAGCCAGTTTTTCTTTGTGCCAATATGATTAAATCCAATTTGTTCAAAAAAGTCAATACTTGCTTTATTGTCAGCATGAATAGCGCATTGTAAATTACTGAGTTCTAAAACATCTCTAGTATATTCAATCATTAATTTCATGCTTTCTTGAGCATATCCTTTTCTTCGTTCTTTTTCCTCGGCTATTAGAATTCCAATTGCAGCAAATCCATGTCTGAAACTCACATCATACAAGTCAAAAGCACCAATTGGAAAATCATTTTCGATTAGACAAATAATCATGCGTAATTGTCCTGAATTTCTAATATTTGATTGCTGTTCAATTAATTGATGAATAGAATGCATAGAAAATGGGATTTCTGTATTTGATATCTTCCAATTTGAAGGATTGTTTTCCCAAATAAAAAGAGTTGGTGCATCCTCTTTTTCTACTGCTCTTAGGTAGATAGATTCTCCTTTTAACATGCTAAATTTATTCTTTTATTATATTAATTTCTCCGGAATATACAAAATCTGCCGGACCAACTAGGAAGATGTCATAATAGCCATTGGAAGAATCTCGTTTGAATTCAATTTTCAAATTCCCGCCTTTTGCTTTTACCTCAATAAAATTAGTTCCTGAATTGTGTATTTTATCCCAAACAAGTGCACAGGCTGTAGCTCCCGTTCCACATGAAAGTGTCTCGTTTTCAACACCTCTTTCGTAACTTGCAATTTCAATTTTAGTTGGGCTAATTCCTTTTAATAGGTTTACATTTATGCCTTCGCTATTGTATTTTGGTGAAAAACGAATACTTTTTCCAAAATTTAGAATTGTTTCACTAGAAATATCATCACTGATTTTTACATAATGAGGCGAACCTGTATAAAGTTCAAATTCATTTTCATAGGATTGTATGTTTTTAACATTTCCCATTTGGATTTTGATGCCATTAGCAGTTTTACTGGCCCAATGAGAGCCATCAATTGCATCAAATGTAAGATCCAAAACTTCTATCCCCAATGTTTCTGCAAAAGCAACTGCGCAGCGCGCTCCATTTCCACAAAAACTCTGGCTGCCGTCTGAGTTGTAGTAATCCATTTGAAAGGCATGGTTTTTAGAGGAATTGATTTTAATTATTCCATCTGCTCCAATTCCTAACTTACGATCACATAATTCTTTGATTTGGGTAATAGTTAGATCATTAAAACTACCAGATAAATTATCCAATAAAATGAAATCATTCCCTGTTCCTTGATATTTTGAAAATTTTAGTAGCATAATTGTTAAGGCAAAAGTACCGAATTTAACTTAATTAGTCTTAACAAATTTTTAACAATGATAAATCAAATAAAAGTAGTGTTTTGTTGTTATTCTTGTAAAAAAAATTTAAATTTTAAGACATGAATTATTTATCATTTTTGAAAATTTTTGGTGTTGGATTATTAGGTGGCACCCTTCCTTTTGCAACATATGTATATTTTCAGTCCTCTTCAGGATTTCTTTCTGATAGAGTTATCGACGGAAATAAAAATAGTTACGCTCGATCCGTAGGATTAAATGGTGTTTCTGACGCAAATGATTTTACACAAGCATCAGAAAGCACAATAAATTCAGTTGTTCACGTCACAACTAAAGTTGTTCAAACTACTTTTCAACGCGATCCCTTTCAAGAATTTTTTAATGGTCCTGGAGCTGGTGGTCGTGAATTTAAGCAATATGGTTCCGGTGCTGGTTCTGGTGTGATTATTTCTTCTGAAGGTTATATTGTAACAAATAATCATGTGGTTGAAAATGCAAGTGAAATAGAAGTGATATTAAACGATCATTCAAAATATACAGCTAAGATTGTTGGATCAGATCCTGCAACGGATTTAGCAGTTTTAAAAATAGAAGGAAAGGGTTTTAAAGCAATACCAATAGGGAATAGTGACGATTTAAAAATTGGTCAGTGGGTTCTTGCAGTTGGAAATCCGTTTAACTTAACATCTACTGTAACTGCAGGTATTGTTTCTGCAAAAGCTAGAAACATAAATCTACTAAGTGAGCGATCCGGAAAAGATGTCGTTCCAATTGAATCATTTATTCAAACTGATGCAGCTGTTAATCCTGGAAATAGTGGGGGAGCCCTCGTAAATACAAATGGAGAACTAGTAGGAATTAATACTGCTATCGCTTCTCAAACAGGAAGTTATAGTGGATATTCCTTTGCTATTCCTGTTAATTTAGTTCAAAAAGTAATGCGTGATCTAATTGATTATGGAATAGTTCAACGTGGGTTTTTAGGAGTACAGATTTCTGATATTACCCAAGAAATAAAAGAAAAGGAAGGTCTTCCAAACCTCAAAGGTGTCTTTCTTGCCAAAGTTGTTGAAGATGGAAGTGCAGATAAAGCAGGAATTAAAGATGGAGATGTAATTTTAAAAATAGGTAGTAAAGAAGTTAATTCTGTTGCAGCAATTCAAGAAGAAATTGGAAAAAGGCGACCAGGCGATAGAGTTTCTATTACTATAAGGCAGAAAGATGGTGATGAAGTCACGAAAGAGCTTGTTTTGCGTAACCAAGATGGGGAGACTTCGTTAGTGTCCAAAGAAGAAATAAAAAAGAATGTTGCATTGGGTGCTACTTTTATAGAACTAACAGAAAAAGAAAAGAAAGAGTTGAATATAACGTACGGAATTAAAATCAAAACTCTTGGCGCTGGTAAGTTACAGTCACTCGGTTTTAAAGTTGGTACAATTATAACCAAGATTAATAACGAAACAATTTCGACTGTAGATCAATTAACATCAAAATTAAACGATCAAAATCGTGGAATTTTACTTGAAATTATGTCTGAAAGCGGTAGGAGAGAGTATGTTGGATTTGGTTTATAATTTAAATTAACATATTTTAATATATTGTTGAAAAATAGTTAAAAATTATTTAACAATAGCACTAAAAATATTTTTCTAATCTTTTTTTTTGGTGTTACTTTGCATACCATAACATTGGAAATAAACTAATAATCTTAAAAGGAATCTAACTTATACATGAGACAGCTAAAAATAACCAAATCGATAACAAATCGTGAAAGTCAATCACTCGATAAATACCTTCAAGACATTGGTAGAGAAGAGTTGATTACAGCAGAACAAGAGGTTGAATTAGCTCGAAAAATTAAAGCCGGAGATCAGCAAGCTCTAGAAAAATTAACAAAAGCAAATTTGCGATTTGTAGTTTCAGTTGCTAAGCAATATCAAAATCAAGGTTTAACACTTCCAGATCTTATTAACGAAGGAAATCTTGGCTTAATTAAAGCAGCACAGAAATTTGATGAGACACGTGGTTTTAAGTTTATCTCTTACGCAGTTTGGTGGATTCGTCAATCAATCTTGCAGGCATTGGCTGAGCAAGCTCGAATTGTTCGTTTACCACTTAACCAAGTTGGTTCACTAAATAAAATCAATAAAGCATTTTCTCGTCTAGAACAAGAATTTGAACGGCCACCTTCAGCAGAAGAATTGGCGGAAGCACTAGAGGTTCCCGAAGAAAAAATCAAAGAAAGTTTAAGTGTTTCAGGTCGACATGTATCTATGGATGCTCCACTTACAACAAATGAAGATGGTGGTACATTAATGGATGTAATGGCGAATAACGATTCACCTAAAACAGATCATGTTTTAATGGCAGAATCACTTCAAAAAGAAATAGAACGATCTTTAAGTACGCTTACTGATAAAGAACGAGAAATTATACGTTTGTTTTTTGGAATTGGGATGAATCACGGACTTACTTTAGAAGAAATAGGTTCTAAATTTAATTTAACACGCGAAAGAGTTCGTCAAATAAAAGAAAAAGCAATTCGTCGTTTGCGCCATGCTTCGCGAAATAAGTTGCTGAAATCTTATTTAGGATAATCATTTATAGCAAAAGGCTATCGGTTAATAACTGATAGCCTTTTTTGCTTTTTATATTTTCAATCAAATTAAAAATGGATACTGAGTTAAGTTATGAAAAAGTGCTTCAATTGCACATCAAAAAAGAAAGAGCTGCTGTTAAACTTCAAAGTAAAGTTGGTCAATTACTATATGATAAAGGAATTGAATTGGTTTTATTTCGGCAAAGTCTAATAGATGTTACTATTTCCGAAATTTTAAATTTACACGAATATGCTGGTGAGGTTGTGAATAAACCAATCGATGTTTTTACTACTTCAGATTTAGCAGATATTATTCTTTCTTCTGATATCGTTCCATCAAAATTAGATATTGGTAAATTGGCCAGTGAATGGATTGTTGAACAAGATGCTTATTATTCTAAAGCTGATTTTTTAACCTTTAAATTAAAAAACCTCAAAGATTCTTCATCTGAAATAAGTCCTAGAGATGTAGTTTTGTATGGTTTTGGACGAATTGGTCGACTTGCTGCAAGGGAATTAATAAAACAAGCTGGGAAAGGACAGCAGTTGCGCTTGCGTGCAATTGTTACTCGTGGTTCTTCGGATGCCGATATCATTAAACGTGCATCACTTTTGAGAAGTGATTCTGTTCATGGCTCATTTAAAGGCACAGTAGTTGAAGATCTGGAAAATAAAGCAATTATTATTAATGGTCAAATTGTAAAAATGATTGATGCTTCAAATCCAGAGGATATTGATTATACGCAGCATGGAATTACAAATGCATTGATAATTGACAATACTGGTGTATTTACAACTCGGGAGGCGCTATCAAGACATCTTCAAGCAAAAGGAGTTAGTAAAGTTTTATTAACGGCACCAGGAAAAGAAGTTCCAAATATAGTTTACGGAATTAATCAAGGTTTATTAGACCTAGAAAATGAAAATATATATTCTGCAGCATCTTGTACAACGAATGCAATTTCACCGATTTTAAAAGTTGTGAACGATAAATTTGGTGTTGTAAAAGGTCACATAGAAACTGTTCATGCCTATACAAACGACCAAAATTTATTGGATAACATGCATAATAAACCCAGAAGAGGTCGTTCTGCAGCAATTAATATGGTTATTACCTCAACAGGTGCCGGAAGTGCTGTTACTAAAGTAATACCAGAATTAAAAGATAAATTAACTGCAAATGCTGTTCGTGTTCCAACACCAAATGGATCTTTGGCTATTCTGAGTTTGGAACTTGCTAAAAAAACAAGTATTGAAGAAATAAATGCTGTTATTAAAGATGCGGCTTTAAACGGGGATTTAGTCAATCAAATTTATTATTCTTTTGATCCTGAATTGGTGTCAAGTGATATAATTGGCAATACTTGTTGCTCTGTTTTCGATTCAAATGCTACAATTGCTTCTTTAGATGGTAAAAATATCGTTTTGTATGCATGGTATGACAACGAATTTGGATATACTAAACAAGTAATTCGCTTGGCAAAATATATCACAAAAGTTAGAAGATCAATTTATTATTAAGAAGACCTGAGAGGATTATTTTTTCGTATCTTTTTTAATCTTAATAATTGTAATTTTGAAAAATGATTAAAAAACAAATCACCATAGCAATTGATGGTTACTCAGCTTGCGGAAAAAGTACGCTAGCAAAAGATTTGGCGAAGAAACTTTCATTTATTTTTATTGATTCTGGAGCAATGTATCGAGGTGTTGCACTTTATTGTCTTCAAAATAATTTGTTTGATGATGATCGCAATCCAAAGCAAGTAGAGATTATTCAAGCTCTTAAAAATATTACTTTATCTTTTCAACTGATAAATGATAACAATTGCTTGCTTTTAAATGGTAAAAATGTTGAAGAACTTATTAGAGGTACTGAGGTTGCTGCAGTTGTTTCTAAAGTTGCAACAATTAAAGAAGTAAGAATAAAATTAGTAATGGAGCAGCAAAAAATGGGTGCGAATGGAGGAATTGTAATGGAAGGTCGTGATATCGGATCTGTGGTGTTTCCGAAGGCTGAATTTAAGTTGTTTATTACAGCATCTCAAGAAATACGAGCTCAGCGTAGATTTTTGGAGCTAAAATCAAAAGGAATTGAAGCTAAAATAAATGAAATTTCTTCAAATTTAGCCGAACGAGATTTAATGGATTCCAGTAGAAAAGAAAGTCCTTTAATTCAAGTTGCTGACGCAATTGTTATTGATAATTCTAAATTGACAAGAGAAGAACAATTAGATTTTGTGTTAAACTTAGTTCGCAATCTAGTATAATTAATAAAAGTCTTTGCGGAATCCAAGGTTAAAAGTAAAGAGCATAGCAGAATTGAAAGGGTAATTTTCAGATTCACCGACCATATCATTGTTGGCTTGACGGACAATTAAGTAATTACCACTTAAATCACAAAAGAAGGTCCCTAAACTTGGAAAGGTATATTTTAATCCGCCCTGAAGGCCAACACCCAAATTTAAGATAGTTCCCTTCGTATCGCCATAATTTTCATAATTAGCTTCATTGTAGGGGTAATCCCAGTCGGCATAATTTCTCTTTATTTTATTTACGCAAACTAAAATCGTGCTTCCTCCATAAATGGAGAAACCATTATCATATCCATTTAAAAGGTAATACCGTGTTCCTCCCTCTAAGGTTAGATATCCAGTAGAAACCATATAATTGCGTTGAAGTGAATATGGAAATGTTGTTGTCGAAATCGCAGAGGCATAACTTATAGTAGAATCAATATTATTTCTAGGTATGAAATAAGCAATACGTCCGTAAATTGTAGTTTGGTTGCTTTTAGGGTATTCTAGACCTAAATTAAAACCAAAGAATGTTTTTTTTGCACCAAAACCATTAAGTGTGCCCATGCCAGCATTAGCAGATATTTGGGAAAAAAAATCACCAACTAAAAAAGAAAAAAGGAGAATTAAAAAAAGATGTTTCTTACTAATTGCTTTTTTCATTGGTAAAGTCTTTATTTTATTTAACAAATTTATTGTTTTTTTCTTTGTTTTCTATATTAAATAGAATTATTTTTGAGCTATATGATAAATCTTAACTCACAAATATTTTTTGTAGTACTTTTTTTAAGTTATTCTTTAAGAGCTCAAGTTTGGGTTGATAATATGAATGATCCCAATTTAAGTTTTTATGAAATTCAAGAATCTTTTAAAGCTCATTGGAAAAATAGGATAGTGGAGAAGGGTAAAGGATTTAAAGCTTTTAAGCGCTGGGAACATTATATGAAACCAAGAGTTTATCCAAGCGGTGACATAACCCTGCCATCTCAAACCTATGGTAATTATAATATTTGGAAATCTCAGAATATAAATTCAGTTATTCCAAATACTATCAATGGTAATTGGACTATTGTTGGTCCAGTAGGAAAACCATCCGGCGGGGGAGCAGGTAGATTAAATTTTATTCGCTTTGACCCTAACGATAGCAATATAATGTATGTTGGCGCTCCTGATGGTGGACTTTGGAAATCAATTAATGGTGGTGTAAGTTGGTCGACTAATACAGATGATTTAGCTGTAATTGGAGTTTCAGATATTGCAATTGACCCTTCAAATTCTCAAATTATGTACCTGGCAACTGGTGATAATGATGCAGGTGACACTTATAGCATTGGAGTTTTAAAATCTATTGATGGAGGAACTACTTGGAACCCGAGCGGTTTAGTTTTTCCGGTGGAAAGTGCTAGGAGAATTAGTAAAATATTGATAAATCCCAACAATACACAAATAATAATGGCCTTTGCAAGCAATGGTATTTGGAGATCTACTGATGGTGGTGCAAATTGGACGCAACCAACGGGTACATTTAACAACATAAAAGATGCAGAATTTAAACCAGGAGATCCATCAGTTATTTATGCTGCAAGCACTGTTTTTAAAAAATCAACAGATGGTGGTCTCAATTGGGTCAATATAAGTACTGGTTTGACAGGTGTAAGGAGATTAGCAATTGCTGTGACACCAGCAAATCCAGAATATGTTTATGTATTAGCAGCTAATTCAACTGATAGCGGATTTTTAGGTTTATTAAGATCTACAAATAGCGCAACATCATTTACAACAAGAATGTCCTCAACTCTAACTAATAATATATTGGGATGGGATGATGGTACAGATGAGGGAGGTCAAGGTTGGTATGATTTAGCTCTTGCCGCCTCACCAACAAATGATGAGGAAATTATAACTGGTGGTGTCAATCAATGGAAATCAATAAATGGTGGAACTACATTTTCTTTAATCTCTCATTGGTCTGGTGGATATGGCAAACCTTATGTTCACGCTGATGTTCATGATATTATTTATTTTCCTGGTTCAGGAGCTACTTGCTTTTCAGCTAATGACGGTGGTATTTTTAAATCAATTAATAACGGCGTTTCTTGGACGGATATTAGTTCAAATTTATCAATAGCACAACAATATAGATTTAGTTTATCAAGTACAAGCTCCACTATGGTATTAGCTGGTCACCAAGATAATGGCACTAATAGGACTGTAAATGGAACTTCATGGACTCAAGTAAATGGCGGTGACGGAATGGATTGTTATATAGATCGAACAAACAATAATTTCCAAATAGCTTCTATTTACTATGGTAATTATTTTCGAACAACATCAGGTTCAACAAATTTTTCAAACATCGCTGATCCTGCGGTTGAAGGTGATTGGGTTAGTCCTATACATCAAGATCCTGTTGCTCAGGCTGTAGTTTATGCAGGAGGTAGACCAGCTTTGTATAAAACGAGTAATATTGCTGCTTCTACAGTAACATGGACTGAATTAGCAACTCCAAATCCTGAAGCAAATACAATTATTGAATTTGCTCTTGCTCCTAGTAATAATCAAGTAATTTATGTTGTGAAATCGGGTAGTGGAGGGATTTCAAGATCTGTAGATGGAGGTGTCACTTTTACCTCTTGTACAAACCCTACCACGGCTGTTTCGCCAACTTGGGTTGCAGTTTCAAATACAAATCCAGATGTAGCATTTGTTGTTTATTCAGGATATATTGCTGGAGATAAGGTGTTTAAAACCATTGACGGTGGATTATCGTGGATTAATTTGTCCACTGGCTTACCAAATATTCCTGTTAATTGTATTGTTTATCATAATGGAATAGCAAATGGAGATGCTATATATATCGGAACTGATGTGGGTGTTTATTACAGAGATAATTCTTTGTCTTCATGGGTAGATTTTACCTCAGGTCTTCCCAATTGTGCAATTAGTGACTTAGAAATTTTTTACCCTAATAACAAATTGCGCTGTGCGACATTTGGAAGAGGTACATGGGAATCTGATTTGTACATAAGTATTCCTGTAGCTCCTGTAGCAAGTTTTATAAGTGATAAAACATCAATTTGTCAAGGTCAGTCTGTTCAATTTACAAGCACTTCAACTGGTATACCAACAACCTATTCTTGGACATTTCCTGGAGGCACGCCTGCAACAAGCTCTGAACAAAATCAAATTGTAAGCTATAATTCTGCTGGAACATACACTGTAACGCTGAATGTTGCAAATTTAAATGGAGATGATTCAGAAATTCAAACTACCTTTATAACTGTTCTCTCTCCTCAAAATACCCCTCTAATTGAGGGTTTTACCGGCATTGCTTTTCCGCCTCTTGGTTGGTCGATTTTGAATAATGATCAAGGATCAACTTGGACAAGAAATTCAACAGTTGGCTTAGCACCAAGTTCCGGTAATTCAATGATTTTTTTAAATTATTCTGAAAATGACATAGGTAATCAAGATGAATTCCGATCGCCAATTTTAAGTTTTACAAATTTATTGTCTGCTCAAATTTCTTTTGATGTTGCTTATGCTGCATATAACTCTAGTTATATTGATGGATTAGAAGTTCTATTATCCTCTGACTGTGGAATTACTTGGAATTCACTTTATCTAAAAACCGGACTAACAGTAGGTCCTGGAAATCTTCCTACAGCGCCGCCAACTACATCTAACTTTACACCTACTTCAGCTCAATGGAGAAACGAAACGATTAATTTAGACCAATATATTGGGGAACCAAGTGTAAGAATCGCTTTTAGAAATCTTCCTGCTTATGGAAATAACTTATACATTGATAACATAAATATTTCAGGTGTTATTATACCGCCTCCTGTTGCTAATTTTTCTTCATCAACATCATCAATTTGTCAGGGTAACACAGTTCAATATTCAAGTACTACATTAGGTTCACCAACGTCTTATTC
Organism: Crocinitomicaceae bacterium; assembly: GCA_044354455.1. GTDB lineage: Bacteria > Bacteroidota > Bacteroidia > Flavobacteriales_D > Crocinitomicaceae > UBA952. The sequence continues at coordinate 10,161 of JBILAB010000026.1, forward strand.
TTGGTCATTTCCTGGCGGAGTTCCCTCTACAAGTACTGTAGCAAATCCAATTGTTAGTTATACTTCTGCGGGATCTTATGCTGCAAGTTTAATAGCTACAAATAGCTCTGGAAGTGATACAATAGAATTCTCAAATTATATTAACGTAACAGCTAATTCCTTAAATACAACTGAAGTATCAAATTGTGATTCTTATGAATGGAACGGAACAACGTATTCATCATCTGGAATTTATACAGGAACAACAGTCAATTGTGTTACCGAATCTTTGAATTTGATAATTACGCCTAGTTCAACAAATATTACACAATTATCAGCTTGTGATTCTTATGAATGGAACGGAACAACTTATTCATCATCCGGAATTTATACAGGAACAGCAGTCAATTGTGTAACGGAATCTTTGAATTTAACAATTACGCCTAGTTCAACAAATTCATCTCAAGTATCAGCTTGTGATTCTTATGAATGGAACGGAACAACGTATTCATCATCTGGAATTTATACAGGAATAACAGTCAATTGTATTACAGAATCTTTGAGCTTAACAATAACTCCAAGTTCTACAAATACAACAACCGTTTCAGCTTGTGATTCTTATGAATGGAATGGAACAACGTATTCATCATCTGGAATTTATACAGGAACAACAGTCAATTGTATTACAGAATCTTTGAGTTTAACAATAACTCCAAGTTCTTCAAATACAACAACCGTTTCAGCTTGTGATTCTTATGAATGGAATGGAACAACTTATTCATCATCTGGAATTTATAGTGGAACGACAGTCAATTGTGTTAGCGAATCTTTGAATTTGACAATTACGCAAAGTTCAACAAATACAACAGAAGTATCAGCTTGTGATTCTTATAATTGGAACGGAACAACGTATTCATCATCTGGAATTTATAGTGGAACAACAGCCAATTGTGTTACCGAATCTTTGAATATAACAATTACTCCAAGTTCTACAAATACAACAACCGTTTCAGCTTGTAATTCTTATACTTGGAATGGAACAACTTATAATGCATCCGGAGTATATTCAGGAACAACTACAAACTGTGTTACGCAATCTTTGAACTTAACAATTACTCCAAGTTCTACAAATACAACAACCGTTTCAGCTTGTGATTCTTATGAATGGAATGGAACAACTTATTCATCATCTGGATTTTATAGTGGAACAATAGTCAATTGTGTTAGCGAATCTTTGAATTTGACAATTACGCCTAGTTCAACAAATACTACAACAATTACTTCGCTTGATTCATATACGTGGGATGCGAATGGAGTAAGCTATACTCAATCTGGATTATATACTGGACCCACAGTTTCTTGTGTAACTCAATATCTTAATCTCACCATTAATTCATCAGGTATATCAGAAGAAGAACTTGCTCTTTTTTCAATTTATCCAAATCCAGTTGTAACTATTCTTTATATCGACTACAGTGATCAAAAGCAAAGAGCTTATTTAATTTTCGATAATTTTGGATCAATTGTTAAGAAAGGATTTTTAGAAAAAAAATCTGAGGAAATTTCTGTTTTTGAGCTTAGTTCTGGGTTTTATTATTTTCATTTAGAAGGAACAAAACCGAGAAAATTTAGTAAAATAAATTAAGAGAATAGTAAGTTAATCTAGTTTTTGATATTATTTTTAGGTTATATTTACATTATAAATACTTCTAGTTGAATCTTAATAAGTATTTTTGTTTGACTATAGTATTTATAACTAAACAACTTTAAAACCAATTACTTATGAAATCTCTTTACTTTTTTTTATTCTTATTTGTCAGTTTCTTATTTAAAGCACAAACTTTTGAATCATTTAATTTTACTGGAGCTTTAAATGCAAATGGATGGACTTCACATTCAGGTACTGCAGGGCAATTACAAACCTTAACTTCTGCATCTAATTCTGGCGCAAGTCTTTATTACAATAATCTTCCTCTTTCAGTGGGAAACAGGGTGCAATTAATCGCAGGTAATAGTGAGGATGTAAATAAAGCAATTACAGGTATTTCAGGAGCTGGGTATTTTTCTTTCCTAATAAACGTTCCCAATACTACAGGTATGAATCCTGCTGGCGAGTATTTTGCTAGTTTTGGAGCAAGCTCATCATCATTCGCTGCTAAAGTTTATGTTAAACCGGGAACAGAACCAAACACTGTGAAATTTGGCATATTAAATACAACTGGAACTGCAACTTATGGCTCAACAAATTACCCTTGCAATACAACACATTTCATTGTTGTTAAATTAAAAGCATCAGTTGTTAGTCCTGCTCAACTAGCTGAAGCATCTCTTTGGGTTAATCCAGTTCCAGGATCTACTGAACCGATAGCAACTGCAATAAATGCTGCTGGTAGTTCGGCTTTCACAATCTTTGCGCTCATTATTTTAAGACAAGCAGGCACTTTAGCCAACTTAAATACTACAGGAAATTTAGAGTTAGACGAAATTCGTTACGGTTCCACTTGGGCTTCAGTGACCCCAGCAAATACTGTAAGTTGTGTTTCATATGATATTTCCAATGTATCAAAATGTAGCTCTTATAGTTTTAACAACCAAATTTATACAACCTCAGGCACCTATATGATAACCCTTCCAAATGCAAATGCTGCAGGTTGTGATAGTGTAATCACCTTAAATTTAATCATTAAACAACCATCTTTCTCAACGATTAATATTACAAATTGTGGAGAATATACAATGAATGGAACAACCTACACAAGCACAGGTCAATATACTCAAACTTTAATTGATGCAAATGCTGTAGGTTGTGATAGTACTATTACCTTAAATTTAAACATTGTGAGTTCTATCAACTATTATCAAGATATAGATAATGATGGTTATGGAAATCCAAATGTTGTTGTTTCTGCCTGTAGTGCTAATCCGGGGTACGTCGCTGTAAGTGGTGACTGCAATGACAATAATGCTCTAGTTTATCCTGGAGCAACAGAAGTGCCTGAAAATGGAGTAGACGAAGACTGTAATGGTCAAGATGCACCATTGCTCCCAATTCAGCTAGGTTCTTATCAGTTTACAGGTACTACAACTTGTCCAAGTTCTGATAATGCTGTAGTTTCACAACCTACCAATGCAACATTTTCCTTGTTTAGCACTTTAAATACAACATGTTCATCTTCAGCTGGAGTTTTTAATAACAGTGCTTGGAATCAAAGCACAACAATTGATTTAAATGAATACAACCAGTTTTCTATTAGTTCTTCTAGTTGTAATAAACTAAAATTAGATAGAATTGCTTTTCACCACAGAGCAAGTTCAACAGGAGGAACTCCAACTTGGGTTATTCGATCTAGTCTTGATAATTATTCATCAAATATAGGGTCAGGTCTTTCAGGAAATAATGGGGGAGTAATTATAGACGACACTGTCTATTTAGGAACTACTTTTCATGATTTATCAAATGTTTCATTTAGATTTTATTTAATAGGAATGGGTTCGTCTTCCGCCACTTGGAGAATTGATAATGTATCTCTTTTCGGAAATGTTATTGCTATTACTACACCAATACTTCAATCTGCAACAATCTCTTCAAATGCAACTTCGGTTTGTGCCGGAACAGATGTTATTTTTACATCAACATCTACTAATACATGGTCTTCTGCAACTTATCAATGGCAATTAAACAATGTAGATATATCAGGTGCAACAAGTAGTTCTTATACTTCTGCAAATTTGGCAAATCTTGATGTTGTAAGACTTCTAGTTTCTACATCTCTTGGTTGTATTGCAAATCCAATTTTTACAAGCAGTGGTATTGAAATAAGTGTGAACAGTAGTTCAACAAATTCAACTTCACAAACTGCTTGTGGCTCTTATCTTTGGAATGGAACAACGTATAACACATCTGGAGTTTACACTGGTGCAACTACAAATTGCTTAACAGAAACACTGAATCTTACAATAAATCCAAGTTCTACAAACTCAACATCACAATCTGCTTGTGACTCTTATGTATGGAACGGAACAACCTATAATACATCTGGAGTTTATACTGGTGAAACTGTAAATTGCGTAACAGAATCTCTGAATTTAACCATTACACCTAGTTCTACAAATTCAACATCACAATCAGCTTGTGGAAGTTATACATGGAATGGAACGACATATTCTGCATCTGGGGTTTATTCTGGTGCAACTGTAAATTGCGTAACTGAATCTTTGGATTTAATCATTACACCAAGCTCGACAAATTCAACTTCACAATCCGCTTGTGGAAGTTATACATGGAATGGAACGACATATTCTGCATCTGGGGTTTATACTGGTGCAACTGCAAATTGCGTAACTGAATCTTTGGATTTAATCATTACACCAAGCTCTACAAATTCAACTTCAGCTTCGGCTTGTAACTCTTATTCTTGGAATGGAACAACGTATAATACATCTGGAGTTTATACTGGTGCAACTTCAAACTGTGTAACTGAAACCTTAGATTTAACCATAACGCCAAGTTCTATAAATACTACAACTACATCAACTACAGGCTCGTATACATGGAATGGACAAACATATACATCCTCAGGAGTTTATACTGGTACTACAGAAAATTGCGTAACGCAAGAATTGAATCTTACAATTACACCATTATCTGCTGCTCTTTCACTTCAAATGTTCTTGGATGGATATTACATTTATGGTTCAAATCCAGCAAGCATGAGAGCGGCTAGATATATTAATCTCATAGAATCTGGATCAGCAAATCCTGGAGCTATTACAGATGTTGACGTAATCACTGTTGAATTACGAAGTGCAGCTAGTCTTAATGTTGTCGCTTATAGTGTTTCTCCTATTTTACAAAAAAATGGTAGCGTTCAGTGTACGTTTCCATTAGATGCATTAGGTAATTCATATTACGTTGTAGTTAAACATAAATCTTCATTGCCATTATGGAGTGCAAATCCTGTAACTATATCAGGTACAACAGCTCTTAGTTTTGCCAATAATATCGCAACTGCCTATACTGACGGTTCTATAGCCCCAATGACAACATTAGTTTCAGGTTTGTATGCATCAAGATTGGGAGAGTTGAATGGAGATGGGTATTTAGATGGCGTGGATTATACAGTTTTTGAAACCGATATTTATTTATCGCAATATGGTGGTTTATACTTGCTAAATGGAGACTTAAATGGTGATGCGTACGTTGATGCCAGCGACTTCTCAGTTTTTGATTTTAACGCAAGTTTAGGTTCTTATGAGCAAAGACCGTAGAACTTCCCTCTATTGCTTTGAATTAGAAATTATACCCTTAAAAATAAAACTTAAATATTTTTAATGTAACATTTTTTTATTTGAAAACTTCAATAGAAAACGAATAGCTTTCCATAATTTGATTTACTAGCATTTTTTTACATGCATCATCGACTTTTTCAGATGCATCTGCTTCAGATTTAGCTTCTATAAATAGACGAATATGTTTACCAATACGAACGCCATCAATTTCTGGTAAACCTATATTTTTCATAGTGTTGGATACAGCTTTACCTTGAGGGTCTAAAAGTG
>JBILAB010000166.1:0-4176 GCA_044354455.1 Crocinitomicaceae bacterium
ATCGGGACGATTAATGGCGGGTTAAATTATTTTTCGTCTGACAATCAACTCACTATTCTTAGTATTGTTCAATCTGGCCTTCCTGATAATTCCGCTCTTGGAATAGTTATAGATGCTACAAATCACCCTTGGTTTGCTACGCCAGCTCAGGGTTTGGTGTATGATCAAGGATTTGGAGGTCCATGGCTGCGCTTTAATATGAGTAATTCACCTTTGCCAACAAATGGTATAAATGCAATCGCTATTGATGAAAATCAAAGTATATTTATGGGTACAGATTCATATGGTGTTCTTATTAAAAATGGAGATAATTGGCTGCAATATTCGACACAAAATTCTGATTTACCCGAAAATCATATTCTTTCAATTGCAACTGAATCAACTACAGTAAAATGGTTGGGGACCTATAATAGTGGTGTTGTCCGATTAGAAGAAGATCAATCAGAATTATTTGAAAACACAAGTAATAGTTATGTTTATCCAACAAGTTTAAAAGCTGGAGATTTGATTTTTATTTCAACTCCAGTTCCAGATAAGCAGATTTTTGTTTACAATCAGTTGGGACAAGCAATTAATGGTTTTTACTTAAATGATTCACAAGCAATAAAAACTTCATCTTCCTGTCTTCCAGGAATATATTATTTAAAAGTCCCTTCAATAAACAAAATCATTCGGTTTATAATCGAATAATGTCACATAGACTGACAAAAAGACACTTTATTTATTGCTGATTAGATCAATTTGTCATTTTTCTCGCATAAAATTGCTGTGGCATATAAATTGAAAATATGAAATTGTAAAAATTGAAAAATTAATTTAAAAATGGGAAAAATAATAGGAATCGACTTAGGCACAACAAATTCATGTGTTTCAGTTATGGAAGGAAATGAGCCGGTAGTTATATCGAACTCAGAAGGTAAAAGGACAACTCCTTCAGTTGTTGCATTTGTAGATGGCGGTGAACGAAAAGTTGGAGATCCAGCAAAACGTCAAGCAATTACAAATCCAGAGAAAACAATTTCGTCTATAAAGCGAATGATGGGGTCTAGTTTTGATGAATGTAAAAAAGAAATTGGACGCGTTCCTTACACTGTAGTGAAAGGTGACAATAATACTCCGCGTGTTAAAATAGATGATCGTCTTTATTCACCGCAAGAAATTTCTGCGATGATTCTTCAGAAAATGAAGAAGACAGCTGAAGATTATTTAGGTCAAGAAGTAACAGAAGCTGTTGTAACAGTTCCTGCTTATTTTAACGATGCACAACGACAGGCAACGAAAGAAGCGGGCGAAATTGCTGGCTTAACAATAAAAAGAATCATCAATGAGCCAACTGCTGCAGCTTTAGCTTATGGTTTAGATAAAAAAGGTATCGATCAAAAAATAGTTGTTTTTGACTTTGGTGGTGGAACACATGATGTTTCTATCTTAGAATTAGGAGATGGTGTTTTCGAAGTTCTTTCTACTGATGGTGATACACATTTAGGTGGTGATGATGTAGATGATGCGATTATTCAATGGCTAGCAGATGAATTTAAGTCAGATGAGGGTGTAGATTTACGTCAAGATCCAATGTCATTACAACGTTTAAAAGAAGCGGCTGAGAAAGCTAAAATCGAATTGTCTTCAACAACATCTACAGAAATCAATTTGCCATATATCATGCCGGTAAATGGAATTCCAAAGCACTTAGTACGCACTTTACAGCGTTCTAAATTTGAGCAATTAATCTCAGAAATAGTTGAACGTACTATAAAACCATGTCGTAAAGCATTAAAGAATGCAGGATTAACGCCAAAAGATATCAACGAAGTAATTTTAGTTGGTGGATCAACACGAATTCCAATTATACAAGATGCTGTTGAACGCTTTTTTGGAAAAGCACCTTCTAAGGGTGTAAATCCAGATGAAGTTGTTGCTGTTGGTGCTGCAATTCAAGGTGGAGTTTTATCAGGAGATGTAAAAGATGTATTGTTGTTAGATGTTATTCCTTTATCACTTGGTATTGAAACAATGGGTGGAGTTTTAACAAAGCTTATTGATGCAAATACAACAATTCCTACAAAGAAGTCTGAAACGTTTTCAACGGCTTCGGATAATCAACCAAGTGTCGACATTCATGTTTTACAAGGAGAACGACCGATGGCAAATGATAACAAAACTTTAGGTCGCTTTCAATTAACAGATATTCCACCAGCACAAAGAGGAGTACCTCAAATTGAAGTAACATTTGATATTGATGCAAATGGAATAATGAATATATCTGCAAAAGATAAAGGAACAGGAAAAGAGCAATCAATTAAGATTGAAGCTTCTTCTGGTCTATCTGACGAAGAAATTAAGCGTATGAAAGCAGAAGCAGAAGCAAATGCTGAATCAGATAATAAAAAACGTGAAGAAGTTGAATTGATCAATAAAGTAGATTCTGCTATATTTCAAACAGAGCGTCAATTGAAAGAATACGGAGATAAAATCCCAGTAGATAAAAAACAACCTATAGAGGATGCTTTAGCTGAATTGAAAAAGGAATTTGAAGCGCGTAACATCGAAAATCTTGAGCCTGCAATGGAGAAATTAAATACGCTATTCCAAGCAGCTTCTCAAGATATGTATAATGCAGCAAATCCTCAGGGAGCTCAAGATGCCGGAAACTCCTCAGATTCAGGTACTGAAACAAATCCACAGGATGAAGTTACAGATGTTGATTTTGAAGAAGTAAATGAGAAAAAGTAATATAATAAATTTTTAATCTGAAAAGGGCACTCATTTAGAGTGTCCTTTTTTTTGCTTAATATTGCATATGCTATATTTTAAAAAAATACTTAACACAAATAGTAAAGAATGGTGTGTTTTCATCCATGGTGCAGGTGGTAGCTCAAGTATTTGGCATAAGCAAGTTAAGGCTTACTCAGAGAACTTTAATCTATTGCTAATTGATTTAAGAGGTCACGGAAAATCAAAAGAATTAAAAACTTCCAAAAATTACTCTTTTGAAATGATTGCCCAAGATGTAATTGAGGTTGTAGAATTTAATAAAATAGCCTCAGCACATTTTATCGGTGTTTCTTTAGGGACAATTATAATTTACCAAATCTTTGCCCTGAAACCAAGTATTGTTAAGTCAATGATTTTCTCTGGAGCAATTACACGCTTAAATATTAAGTCGAGGTTACTTTTACGAATTGGTAGAATACTTAATCCTTTTCTGCCTTACATGACTTTATATGCTTTGCTAGCAAGAATTATCATGCCTAAAAAGAATCATAAGACATCTCGTATCTTGTTTATTAATGAGGCAAAAAAACTTATGACAAAGGAATTTAATCGCTGGTTTAAATTAACTGCCAGATTAACAACTTACCTTAATCTTGTGGAACATGAAAGTAATAATAAACCTACTATTTATATAATGGGTAGTGAGGACCACATGTTTCTCGAGCCTGTAAAAGCTATTGTGGATTTAAATCCGCGCATTGAATTAAATGTCGTTCCAAATTGTGGACACGTTGTAAACATTGAACAAGCGGAAATTTTTAACGCTATTTCTATTCAGTTTATAAGAAAATCAGCATAATTTTAAGTAAAAAATGGGAAGCATTGCATTCTCCTGGGATTTATTAGATACTTCATTCATCATTGATGTTCGTAGCGAAATAGAATTCGAAAAAGGGCATATTCCTGGCGCAGTAAACATTCCTATTTTAAATACTGAAGAACGAAAAATTGTTGGAACTACCTTTAAACAAGCAGGTCAAAAACACGCTATTTTGAAAGGTTTAGAGTTAACAGGTCCTCATTTAAGCAAGCGCTTAAAACAAGCTGTTAAATTAGTAGAAAACAAAGAAAATATAGTTGTTCATTGTTGGCGAGGAGGAATGAGAAGTTCCTTTTTTGCTTATCTATTGGAATTTTTTGGTTTAAAAGTCACTATAATTAAAGGGGGGTACAAGTCTTACAGACAGCAAGTTTTAAAATCTTTTGAGGTAAACTATAACTTTTCTATTCTTGGGGGAATGACTGGAAGTGGGAAAACACACATTCTACACGAATTAGATAAAATAAATACAGTGATAATAGATTTGGAGGGTTTGGCAAATCATCGGGGATCTTCTTTTGGAGCTTTAGGTATGGAGAAGCAACCCAGTCAAGAACAATTTGAGAATAATCTATCCTACC
>JBILAB010000167.1:0-4102 GCA_044354455.1 Crocinitomicaceae bacterium
GGGGGAATTTCAATGGAAGAAATTTTAATTCCATATATCAACCTTAAGCCAAGATAAGTATCATTATTTTAAAACTCTTTTCTGTTTAGAACGTTTCAAAATAAGGGAATGCTTAACTTTGTACTTGACTATGACAGAAATCATTAAAAAACCTTTCAATGTTCGTGAAATCCGGGAAGAATTTCCTGCTTTAAGGCAAGAAATTTATGGCAAAAATTTAATCTATTTTGATAATGGGGCAACTTCTCAAAAACCACAAATCGTTTTAAATGCCATAAATAAATTCTACTCGAAAGAAAATGCGAACATTCATCGCGGTGTTCATTTTATGAGTCAAAAAGCCACAACAGAATTTGAAGAAGCACGAAAGCAAATTCAACACTTTATTAATGCACGAAAAGCAGAAGAAATTATTTTTACGAAAGGGACAACTGACGGAATAAATCTTGTTGCTTCGACTTATGGAGAATTATTGACCGCCGGAGATGAAATTTTAATTACTGCAATGGAGCACCATTCTAATATTGTTCCATGGCAAATGCTTTGTCAAAGAAAAGGCCTGATACTTCGTGTAGCTCCTATCAATTTAAAAGGAGAATTAATTGAAGAGGAATTTGATAAGTTGCTTTCGAAAAAAACAAAATTATTGGCGATTACCCATATTTCAAATACACTTGGTACAATTAATCCAGTGAAAGAATTAACACAAAAAGCACATGCTGTTGGAGCTAAAGTGCTACTTGACGGTGCTCAAAGTATTCAACATATGAAAATCGATGTGAAAGATCTCGACTGTGATTTTTATGTTTTTTCAAGCCATAAATTATTTGGCCCCACTGGCATTGGAGTTTTATATGGAAAAGAAGATCTGTTGGATCGAATGCCGCCTTATCAAGGTGGTGGAGATATGATTTCACGAGTTACGTTTGGACACACAAGTTATAATGAATTGCCTTTTAAATTTGAAGCTGGTACGCCACATATTGCTGGTGGTATTTGCTTAGGAACTTCTGTTGGCTTTTTAAACTCAATTGATTTTGATGGAGCTCAAAAACACGAAGGAGAATTAACAAAATATGCCGAACATCTTTTAGATACATTTGAAGGATTACACATTATTGGTGAAGCTAAAAATAAAACGAGTGTTATATCATTTACTGTGGATGGAATTCACCCTTTTGATATTGGAACCTTACTTGATAAACAGGGAATTGCTGTTCGCACCGGTCACCATTGCACGCAACCACTGATGGATTTTTATAAAATTCCCGGAACAACCCGCGCTTCCTTTGCCTTTTACAATACAAAAGAAGAAATTGACTTTTTTGTGGAAGCAGTAGAAAAAAGTATAAACATGTTGAAATAATGGCCATCCTAACAATCCAAGAAAAGCAAGACGAAATCGTTTCAGAATTTGAGGTTTTTGACGATTGGATGGAGAAATACGAATACTTGATCGATCTTGGAAAAGATTTGCCATTGATTCAAGAGGAATTAAAAACAGATGAGCGATTAATTGAGGGTTGTCAATCTCGTGTTTGGCTTAATGCAAACTGTGAAAATGGAAAAATGCAATTTTCGGCAGATTCGGAAGCTATTATTACGAAAGGGATTATCGGTTTATTGATTCGTGTTTTAAATGATGAGAAGCCAGAAACTGTGATAAAAACAGATTTAAAATTTATTTCTGATATTGGACTTCAAGAACACCTTTCTCCAACTCGGGCAAATGGATTAAATGGCATGATAAAGAAAATGAAAATAGAAGCACTTAAATACATTCAACACTAAAATGGAAGACCTAGAAAATAAAATTGTGAGCATGCTAAAAACAATCTATGATCCAGAAATTCCTGTTGATGTATATGAATTGGGTTTGATTTACGAGGTAAAAATAGATGAAGAAGGAAATGTTACAATTGAAATGACGCTAACTTCCCCAAATTGCCCTGTTGCTGAAAGTATGCCGAAGGAAATCGAAGATAAAGTTGCAACTGTTGAAGGAGTTTTAAGTTCTAAAGTGAACATTGTTTTTGATCCACCATGGGACAAAGACATGATGAGTGAAGAAGCAAAATTAGAATTGGGCTTTCTGTAAATTACTTTTTTTTAAGGGTAAATCGCTTGAGTTTATAGTTTAAATAATCGTAATATTCGATCACTAAAGCATCTTTAGTTAAAACTATAATTCTAAATTTATCCGAAAGACTTCCAAAACCACCCTGAATTATCTCCAATTGTTCTCCTTTATTATTTAATACAAATATTGCTGAATTGTAGTCAAGAGTGTCATAAATCATCAATGGAACTTCTGATAAATTTTGATAGGAAAAAGTTAAATTTGCAGTACAAACTTTTGTGTTCTCTATGAATTCAACCGTACCTAAAGGAGAATAATCATAAAATGTGAATTCTTGTCCATCTACAATTCTAGCCTGAGTTACTTCCCAAATGCCATCTAGCTTATAATATGCTCGTTTCTCTTTTGAGCAAGCGTACAAAACTAGAATAAGAAAAAGTATGCGAATCATAAAACAGCTTGAAGCATTGCAAGTATCCCAGTTTTTAAACAATTTGGATCTACATCAAACTTAGGGTGATGGACACTATAAATAATTCCTTTTTCCTTGTTTCCAACTCCCAAACGGAAAAAACAAACTGGAATAGTTTGACTGTAAAATGAAAAATCTTCAGAAGTCATGCGAAGTGCTAAACCCTCAATGTTTTCCGGACCAAAGAAAGATTTAAATTTTGTTTTTAATTTTTCTGTAAGTTCTTCATCATTCTTTAAAAAAGGATAACCCTTTGAAATCTCCAAATTAACATTTCCTTTGTACTTATTTTCCAATTTATTAGCTAAATCCATTAAAATAATAGCTGCCTTTTGCCTCCATTCTTCATTCATAGTTCGAAAAGTGCCTTTTATTTCTGCACGTTCAGGAATTACATTCGTAGCGCCAAGTGCGTCAAAATGTCCAAAACTTATTACACATGGAACTTCCTTAGGGCAAGATTTATGAATGATGTTTTGTGCTTCAATAATAAATTCTGAACCAATTAGAATTGGATTTATACATTTCTCTGGCATAGCCCCATGACCACCAACTCCAATAATTTCAAGATGAAGTTCATCACAAGAAGCCATATACAATCCAGATCGCATTCCCAATTTACCAACTTCTAACTCAGGAAATACATGAAGAGCATACATTTCCTTAACTTTTGGGTTTTCTAAGACTCCTGCGTCAATTAGTAAACTTGCACCACCTGGATTTTTTTCTTCTCCTGGTTGAAAAATTAGTTTTACAGGATGCTCTAAGTTCTCACGCAATTCAAAAAGAATCTCTGCAGCACCAAGCAAAATAGATGTATGAACATCATGACCGCAAGCATGCATTACGCCATCAACTTTTGACTTATAAGTCGTCGTATTTTGCTCCTGAATCGGCAAGGCATCTAAATCTGCACGCAATCCTATGCAAGCTTGATTTTCTGAATGTTTAGAAGAACGAATAATACCAATGATTCCAGTTCCAGCGACACCTTTTTCATAGGGAATTCCAATTTCTTTGAGCTTTGCTGCAACATATTCCATTGTATTAAATTCCTTGTAGGAAAGCTCTGGATTTTGATGCAAATGCTCCCTGTAGCCCTTTATTTTTTCATAAATAGCGGAAACTTTAGTACTAAGGAATTCTTTTAGCTCAAGATTCATCTGAAGAAATTGAAGTGTAGCCTGAAAGAATCATTCGAAAAGAAATATATGCCATTAAAATTCCAAAAAGTAATTGCACAAGACCTGGGGATATTTTTAAAGATAATTTTGATCCAAAAAATGCACCTACGATAAATGTGATTGCTATTACTAGTCCATATTCCCATTTAACATTTCCACTTTTCCAATAATTTAATACTGCAAAAGAGACAACTGGAAGCATTAACACAAATAAACTTGTTCCTTGTGCTTGATGCTGCGTTAATCCCAAAAGAAAAACAAGTGCAGGAACAATGATGATCCCGCCACCCACTCCAACAAAGCCGCTTAGCAATCCTGCAAAAAGCCCAATTGAAACGAGCATAAAAATTGTCTGTGGAGTCATGT
>JBILAB010000027.1:0-15150 GCA_044354455.1 Crocinitomicaceae bacterium
ACTTAGTGGCGAATTTCCTCCTTGAGCAATAACATCTAAGACCAATTTCTTCAATTCAGTCAAATCCTTTTTCATATCGAATAAAAACTTGTACATCAACTCTCGCTCTGAAAAACTATCTTTTTCTTCACCAATTACTGAGGGCATTTTTTCTGTAATAATAGGCATATAGCCACTCAAAATAAAATCATCAATTTCTCTTTCCGTTTCAATTACAGATAATTGTTCCACTAAGTTTTTTAGTTGACGAATATTACCGGGCCAAGGATAATCTTGAAGAATTTCAACAGCTGGTTCAGTAAGTTTAATTGCTGGCATTCTGTATTTTTCTGCAAAATCATGCGCGAATTTTCTAAAAATCAAATGAATGTCCTCTTTTCGTTTTCGAAGAGCCGGAAGTTGAATCGGTACTGTGCTCAAGCGATAGAATAAATCTTCCCGGAATTTTCCAGAAGAAATTGCTTTTTGCATATTTTCATTCGTTGCAGCTACAACGCGTACATTTGTTTTAATAGCCTTCGACGATCCAACTCTAATAAACTCTCCCGTTTCTAATACTCGAAGTAATCGAACTTGCGTCTGCATCGGTAATTCAGCTACTTCATCTAAAAATATTGTTCCATTATTTGCTACCTCAAAATAACCTTGACGACTTCCACTTGCCCCTGTAAACGAACCTTTTTCGTGTCCAAATAATTCTGAATCAATTGTTCCTTCTGGAATCGCGCCGCAATTTACAGCAATATATTCTCCGTGTTTTCTTGCGCTAAGGTGATGAATTACTTGAGGAATGATTTCTTTACCGGTTCCACTTTCACCCATAACTAAAACAGAAATATCAGTTGGAGCAACCTGCATGGCAACTTCTAAAGACCTATTTAATAAAGGTGAATTGCCAATGATTCCAAAACGCTGTTTTACTTGTTGAATCGTCATTTTATGAATTTATTGTTGTTGCCTCACCTAGTAAAGTTGCAGATGTACAAGAATCAATACGCACCATCACATAATCACCTTTTTGAAAACTTAATTTTGGAAAAATCACCATTGAATTTCTGCTTGTTCTTCCACATAAGTAATCAGATGAACGCTTTGAAAAACCCTCCACTAAAACTTTTTGGACGCTTCCAATTTGTTTTTCATTCGACAACAGAGCAAATTCGCGTTGTTTTTCAATTATTTCCTCGAGCCTTCTTCCTTTCACTTCGTCAGGGACATCATCTGTAAATCTTCTCTCAGCAAGTGTTTTTGGTCGTTCAGAATATTTATACATAAATGCAAAATCAAATTCAACCAAATCCATTAAAGAAAGAGTATTTTTATGTTCTTCCTCTGTTTCACCACAGAAACCAGAAATAATGTCTGTCGTAATTGCACAGTTAGGAACTATATTTTGGATAGCGGCGATGCGTTCTAAATACCATTCTCTTGTATACCCTCGATTCATTCGAAATAAAACATCAGAATCTCCAGATTGAACAGGAAGATGAATACATGAACAAATATTCTCATATTTTGCCATTACTATTAAGACATCATCTGTCATATCTTTTGGGTGAGAAGTACTAAAGCGAATGCGCAAATCAGGAGAAAGTAAAGCTACCCTTTCCATAAGTTGAGCAAAATTAGTTGTAGGGATATTTTGATCTTTAATTTCACCTTTAGAGGAAATGTTCCAACGATAACTATCGACATTTTGTCCCAATAAAGTTACTTCTCTATATCCTTTCTCAAATATGTCTTTGCATTCATTAACAATACTTTCAGGATCTCTTGATCTTTCTCTGCCTCTTGTAAATGGAACGACACAGAAAGAACACATATTATCACAACCTCTCATGATTGTAACAAAAGCAGAAATTCCACCTTGATCCAATCTGACTGGCGAAATATCAGCATAAGTTTCATCACGAGAAAGCAAGACATTAACTGCTTTTTGACCAGTTCCGACTTCTTCTACTAAATTTGGTAGATCGCGGTAAGCATCGGGGCCTGCAACTATATCAACAAGTTTCTCTTCCTCAAGAAGTTCAGCTTTTAGCCTTTCTGCCATACAGCCAAGAATACCAACAATTAAATCAGGATTTTTATCTTTTTTCTTTTTGAAGTCTGTTAAACGTTGTCGAACTCGTAATTCTGCATTTTCTCGAATCGAACAGGTATTTATTAAAATTATATCAGCCTCATCAACATTACGAGTTGTTTCATATCCTTGATTTGACATAATCGAAGCAACAACCTCACTATCTGAAAAATTCATCTGGCAACCATAGCTTTCGAGGTACAATTTCTTCCCATTTATTGCTTGCTTATCTTTTACAGGATAAAAAGTTGCTTCACCCTGAACTGACTCATCAATAACTTTACTTTCAATTGACATATATCTTCTAAAATCAAGTGCAAAGTTATAAAATATAAAACATATGACAAAATGTCAGCGTGAAAATTTGTAAGCGTTAAGACAAAGAATAATTGAATAAATAACCACAAGTTAAAAAAATAAAATAAAAAATTAAAACAAAGAGTTTGCGAGTTCAATTAATTTAGATTTACATTTGTGCCTTTCAATTTATAAAAATTAAATGGCAAAAAATCTTGTAATCGTTGAGTCACCTGCAAAAGCTAAGACTATCGAAGGGTATTTAGGAAGTGAATTTATAGTAAAATCTAGTTATGGTCACGTCAGAGATTTAGCAAAAAAAGGGCTTGCAATAGAAATTGACAATAAATTTAACCCACTTTACGAGGTTACTCCAGATAAAAAACAATTAGTTACAGAATTAAAAAAATTAGTCAAAGAATCTGAAGTAATTTGGTTAGCAACGGATGAGGATCGTGAGGGAGAAGCTATTTCTTGGCATTTGTATGAAACATTGGGACTTAGTAAAAAAGAAACAAAGCGAATTACATTTAATGAGATTACCAAATCGGCCATTTTAAAAGCCATTGAAAAACCAAGAAATATAAATAAAGAATTGGTAGATGCTCAACAAGCTCGAAGAATTTTAGATCGAATTGTTGGATTTGAACTTTCTCCAGTTTTATGGAAAAAAATTAGACCAAAACTTTCAGCTGGTAGAGTTCAGTCAGTTGCCGTTCGATTAATTGTTGAAAGGGAAAAAGAGATTCAATCTTTTAGTACAAGTACTTTCTTCAGAGTAAATGGCTTATTTGAAGCACTAAAAGGTAATTTAAAAACAGAGTATTGCAGGCAATTAGCAGATGAAAGCGAAGCAAAAAAACTTTTAGACAGGTGTTTAAAAAGTTCTTTTTTTGTTGAAGAAATCCAACAAAAGCCAGCTACAAAAATACCATCAGCGCCATTTACCACATCTACTTTGCAACAAGAAGCAAGCTTAAAACTCGGATTTTCTGTTACAAAAACAATGCTTGTTGCTCAACGCCTTTATGAATCTGGTATGATTACCTACATGAGAACAGACTCTGTAAACCTTTCAGAAACAGCGATTCAAGAAGCGAAAAATGCAATTGAAACAAATTACGGGATTGATTATTCAAAGCCAACAAAATATACAAGTAAAAGTGCCGGAGCACAAGAAGCCCATGAGGCTATCAGACCTACTGATTTCTTAAGAACATCTATTACTGGAGAAAATGACGAAATCCGCTTATATGATCTTGTTTGGAAGCGGGCGATTTCATCTCAAATGGCACATGCTAAATTGGAACGCACAACTATTAAAATTGGAGGTTTAGATAACGGTGACTATTTCACTGCAAAAGGAGAAGTGATTCGTTTTGATGGTTTTTTAAAAGTCTATCTTGAATCACAAGTTGAAGATGGTGATGATGACGAATCAGACGATTCCATTCTTCCAAGTGTTGAACAAAACGAAAAATTAAATCAAAAAGAAATAACCGCAACTGAACGATATACGCGACCACCTGCAAGGTATGTTGAGGCATCTTTAGTGAAAAAATTAGAGGAATTAGGAATTGGCAGACCCTCAACTTACGCTCCTACAATTTCAACAATTCAAAAAAGAGGCTACGTTGAGA
Organism: Crocinitomicaceae bacterium; assembly: GCA_044354455.1. Lineage (GTDB taxonomy): Bacteria > Bacteroidota > Bacteroidia > Flavobacteriales_D > Crocinitomicaceae > UBA952. The sequence continues at coordinate 4,021 of JBILAB010000027.1, forward strand.
AAAAAGAACGAGAGGGAGAACTAAGAAGTTTTACCGTTTTAAAATTAAGCAAGGAACAAATTAAGAGAGATGTAAAATCTGAAACTACAGGAAAAGATAGAAATAAACTTTCACCTACTGATATTGGAGTTGTTGTAACTGACTTTTTAAAACTACATTTTGATCGCATAATGGATTACCATTTTACAGCAAAAGTAGAAGCAGAATTTGACGAAATTGCTCAGGGAAAAATTGAATGGACAGATATGATGGCGGAATTTTATAAGCCCTTTCATGCAAATGTTACAAATACATTGGAAAATTCTGAACGCGCAACAGGAGAAAGAGAATTGGGGATACATCCTGTTTCTGGACGTAAAATGATTGTCCGAATTGGGAAATTTGGTCCAATGGTTCAAATTGGAGATGAAAAAGAAGATGGCGAAAAAGCACAATTTGCATCTTTACAAAGAGATCAGTCAATCGGTTCAATTACACTCGAAGATGCGCTAGATTTATTTAAATTACCAAGAACACTTGGAGAATATAACTCAGAGATAGTAAAGGCAAATGCCGGGCGCTTTGGTCCATACATTCAAGTTGGAAAAGTTTTTGTGTCAATTCCAAAAGGAGAAGAGCCTATGACGATAGAATTAGATAGGGCAATAGAATTATTTGTAGAAAAACAAATAGCTGATGCAAATAAACTGATTAAAGCTTTTGATTCTCGCCCCGATGTTCAATTACTAAATGGAAGATATGGCGCTTACCTTAAAATCGGAAAAGACAATTTTAAACTGCCAAAAGATACTACTCCAGAAAACCTAAGCCTTGAAGAATGTATTCATATATCCAAAAATCAAGCTCCAAAAACAGCAAAGAAAAAAGTTTTTAAGAAAAAATAATCTGAAATCAAATGATTTTTTTGTATAAATTTGTTTCATGAATGGAACTGTAAATAAGGTAATTCTTATTGGCAATCTAGGGAAAGATCCTGAAATTCGCCGCTTAGAAAATGGTGCAATTGTAGCTTCTTTTTCAATTGCTACATCAGAATCATTTACTGATAAAAATTCAGGGGAGAAAAAAGAAATAACAGATTGGCACGACATCGTTCTTTGGAGAGGATTAGCTGAAATAGCTGAAAAATATATCCGAAAAGGGACAAAAATTTATGTTGAAGGGAAATTAAAAAAACGATCTTGGCAAGACAAAGAAGGAAATACAAAATACAATACAGAAGTTATAGGTGAAGAATTAACCATTCTTTCTCGCTTAGAAACTTCTGATAAATCAGCTGCCCCTTATAATTCAGGTGGAACTCCAAACCTACCTTCTGACATGCCAGGACTTTCATCGAGTAGCGATGATGATTCCCCATTTTAATATTTATGACGATAAGCGAACCTCCCAGTTACGAATTGTATCAAATTGCCGAAGCCGGATTCAGCACAAATAATTATATTTACTTAGGAATTATAGTTCTTTTGCTCCTTGTTTCAGCAATGATGTCTGGTTCAGAATCAGCTTTTTTTTCGCTTAGACCCTTAGATCGGGAAGAGATTAAACAAGAAAATTCTGCAAAATCAAAATTAATCTCTGACTTACTAGCTAAACCTAAGGAATTACTTGCAACTATTTTAATTACAAACAATTTTGTAAATGTTGGCGTTGTTATTTTATCAACTTTTATACTAAACGATTTTTACCCTCCAACAAAGGATTTTGAAATTAAAAGATTTCTTCTTGAGGTATTAGGTATAACATTTGTTTTGTTAATGACAGGAGAAGTAATCCCTAAAATTTTTGCTGCAAAAAATTCTCTAAGAGTTGTTCGGTGGATGGTCTATCCATTAAATGTTTTAAGAAAAACACCTCCATTATCTTGGTTAAAAAATCTTTTAGTGAAAGGTTCTTTTTTTATTCAAAAAAATGCAAAAGGAAAAACGAGCATTACCACAGATGAATTAGAACAGGCTATTGCATTGACGAAAGAAGATAACGATTCGGAAGACGATCATAAAATCCTAGAGGGAATTGTAAAATTTGGAAGAACGGAAGCTTGCCAAATAATGACACCTAGAATTGAAGTGGATGCAATTGATATATCATCAAATTTTAAGGATGTTTTAGCATTTATTTTAGAAGCTGGTTACTCGAGAATTCCTGTATTCCGAGACACACAAGATAATGTTGTTGGTATTTTATACATCAAAGATTTACTCCCAAATTTAAGTAATCCAGATTATGTGGGATGGTCTAAAGTTATTAGAAAACCCTTTTTTATCCCTGAAAACAAGAAAATAAATGATTTGCTACAAGAATTTAAAAGTATGAAAATGCACATGGCAATTGTTGTAGATGAATATGGTGGAGCTTGCGGTATAGTTACTTTAGAAGATATTCTAGAAGAAATTGTTGGAGACATAACAGATGAATTTGATGACGATGAAATTGAATACTCAAGATTAGATCCATCTACTTTTATTTTTGAAGGAAGAACCTCCCTAAATAATTTATATAAAGTTTTAGATATAGATGGGATTGTCTTTGAAAATTTAAAGGGTGAAGCAGAAACTATTGGGGGGTTTGTAGTTGAACAAGCAGGAAAAATATTAAAAAATAAAGAATTTATCGAAATTGATAACTTTAAAATCATTGTTGAGTCATCTGATAAAAGGAGAGTAAAATCAATAAAGATTCAAGTAAAATCAAACTAAATGATAAAAAACAATCAAAAATCCTTTATTAGAGTTCTTTTGGCTTTCTTGATTTTGAATGCTTATGCTTGCAAAGAACCGGCACCAGTTCCAAAACCACCGACATACTTAAATATTAATTTTCCAGATCACTCTTATACTTATGTAAAAGGAGATTGCCCTTATGAATTCAAATTAGCCTCCTTGTATAAATACAAAACAATTGAGAATTCAAAAATTAACTCATGTATTCAAGAAATTAATTTAGGCCCTTTGAATGGCAGCTTATATCTATATTATATTGCATTACCATCAAAAGATTCACTAGCAGAGATTATAAATTTTGCAAATGATAAAGTTGATGAACACAAAATTATAGCTGATAAAATAGAGTTTGTTCAAATAATAAATCCTAAAAATAGAGTTTTCGGAACCTTTTTTGAGCTAAAGGGAAATGTCGCAACTAATTTTCAGTTTTACTTAACAGATTCAAGTCAGAATTTTGTTCGTGGGGAAGTTCTTTTAAATTGTAGGCCAAATTACGATTCATTAAGACCCACACTTTCTTACCTTAAGGTTGATTTACTCGAGCTTTTTCATAATTTTAAATGGAAAAAGAATTAGTTTCTTCTAAAAACCATATTGTTTATATCGCCATTGGTTCAAATATTGGTGATAAACAACAAAATCTTTTAACTGCAATTGAAGAAATACAAAAAATGATAGGCCCAGTTACTGAAGTTTCCTCTTTTTTTGAAAACGAGCCGCAAGGATTTAAGTCTAAAAATATTTTTCTTAATGCCTGTCTAATTAGTAAAACAAATCTAAAACCTTTAGCGACTTTAAAAAAACTAAAAAAAATTGAAAAAAAAATGGGGCGAGAAAAAACTAAAGGGTCATATACAGATCGAATTATCGACCTCGATATTATTTTTTATGATCAAATCATTTATGAAAGTGAGGAATTAACTATCCCACATAAAGATTATAAAAACCGAAACTTTGTACTTATTCCATTGAAAGAACTGAGTCCATTGAATAAAAAATAATTTAATTTCGACTTTTTTTACATTATTTTTAAAAAAAAAGTGATTGATAAGTAAAATAGTAGTAATAACTTTTTAAATTTGCAATTATAATCTATCTAAACTAAAAATAATGAATCGTTTTTTAACTTTTGTAATTTTCGGAAGTCTACTGATTTCTTTGATTTCTTGTGATCTCGTAAAAGATTTTACCTACACTGTTAATCCAAACCCACTTGAAATTCATGGCGATAGCTTGCGTTTTACTGTTGTCGTTAATATTCCAGAAAAAGGCATTCAAAAGAAAATAAGAGCAGAAATTACTCCAAAAATAGGTAATACAGCAATCGGCACATGGATTATACAAGGTGAAAAAGTTACAGGAAATGGTCAAACTGTTTTTTTTAAACCTGGTGGAACAGTAAATTTTGAAATGTCAGTCCCTTATTCATCAGATATGTTAGCAGCAGATGTTAAAATTTCAGGGAAAGTTTTTAAAGGATTAAAAGAAAAAATGGATTTACCTGAATTAAAAATCGCTGATGCAACTATCATTACGCCATTATTAGTTAAAAAAGAATTTAAAATGATTTTTGAAGATGATGCTATTATTCGTTCAGTTGATAAAACAAAAACTGCTACTATCTATTTTGATCGAAGTCAAACTATTGTTAAAGCAAATGAATTAAAAGATTTAGATCTAAATGATTTGATAGTTTGGATAAAAGAATCCCCGTTAAATCCAAAAATTAAAATTAATTCAATTAATATAGTTGGATATGCTTCACCTGATGGAGTTGAAGATAATAATTCTAATTTATCAATCGAAAGAACAAAATCAGCTAGAACTTCGCTAATATCATTAATGAAAAAAGCAAAAATAGCTGGTTATACTGATACTGCTAATTATATAATACAAGGAAAAGGTGAAGATTATGATGGATTTAAAGAACAATTAGGACTCACTACATCTATTTCTGAAGCAGATAAAAACCTATTTATTCGAATATTAGAAATGACAAAAGATCCAGTTAAACGCGAAACAGAAATGATAAATTTGGGAAAATCATATACTGAATTAGAAAAAGATGTATTTCCTAAAATTAGACGTGCAAATATTGTAATCAACTACACTGAAAATGGTCTAACAGATGACGAAATATTGCAAGCATCGATAAGTAATCCATCTATTTTAGGAGTAGAGGAATTGCTTTTTGCGGCAAAAAATCTAACACAAGACTTGAATGAAAAAGCACGAATTTATCAGTTAGCTGCTTCAAATTTTGATTCTGATTATAGAGGGCATAATAATTTAGGTGCTATCCTTTTTTCTCAAAATCGTATTTCAGATGCTAAAACTAGTTTTGAAAAAGCAAGTTCACTAAAAGATAATACATCATCTAAAAATAATTTATCAGGTGTTATTTTACTTGATGGGAATAAATCACAAGCAATAAAATTAATGGGGCAAGCAAAATCAGTAGATGCTAATAATAGCTCTATTTTAGCATATAATAATGCAATTCTAAATATTATGAGTGGAAATTATTCAAAAGCTGAAAACAACTTAAAAGATGACTCTTTCAATAAAGCTCTAGCCTTAACACTTCAAGGTAAATTACCTCAAGCAACTGAAGTTTTAAGTGCTATTGCCACTACATCTGAATCTCTTTACTTAAAAGCGATTATCTCTGCAAGAAATGGAGAAAGCGTAGATGCAGTTGTTTCTAATCTAAAACTAGCTTTTGCGAATGATTCAAATTTAAAGACTAAAGCTTCAAAAGATCGTGAGTTCATTAAATTTATGAATGATGCTACATTTACTACTGCAGTAAAATAAAACTTTTTAACTAAAAAGAAAAAAATCCCAGTAAACCTGGGATTTTTTTTTACTAAAAAACTTAATAATTAGTAAAAAGAAATTTATTCAAAAGACTTTGGTTAATTTTATACCAAATTAAAAAAATACAAAATGATTGACGGAAACGAATTTAGAAAGTATGCTACAAAGCATCTTGGAATCAACAGTATGGTTGTAGATCACTATATAGAGTCTTCACTAACACCTTACATTATTGAAGAACGTCCTATGAATATGACTCAAATGGATGTTTTTTCAAGATTAATGATGGATAGAATAATATTTTTAGGAACTGGCATTAACGACCAAGTGGCAAATATCATAAATGCTCAGTTGTTGTTTCTAGAATCTGTTGATGCTAAAAAAGATATTCAAATCTACCTAAATTCACCAGGAGGTTCTGTTTATGCAGGACTTGGTATTTATGACACAATGCAATATATCCGTCCAGATGTTGCGACAATTTGTACAGGAATGGCGGCTTCTATGGGTGCAGTTCTTTTATGCGCTGGTGCTGAAGGTAAAAGAAGTGCTTTAAAACATTCACGCGTTATGATTCATCAACCCTTAGGTGGCGCGCAAGGCCAAGCCTCAGATATTGAAATTACTGCACGTGAAATCCAAAAACTTAAGAAAGAACTATACGATATTATTGCACTACATTCCAAACAAACATACGATAAGGTTTGGGCAGATTCAGACCGCGATTATTGGTTGACATCTCAAGAAGCTAAAGAATATGGAATGGTAGATGAAGTTCTTTTACGCAATCCAAAATAATATTCATGGCAAAGAAAGAAACGACTTGTTCTTTTTGTGGGGCAAATCGTGCAAATGTCCAAATGTTAATAGCTGGTATATCTGGTCATATTTGTGACAGCTGTGCTGTTCAAGCAAATAGAATTGTTAGTGAAGAAGTTGGTGAAGTAGCTGTTACTAAAGATAATTTAAAAAATACTTCTGAAATAAATATTCACAAGCCTGCGGAAATAAAACAGCTTTTAGATGAATATGTTATTGGGCAAGATGAAGCTAAAAAAGTGCTCTCCGTTGCTGTTTACAATCATTTTAAGCGCTTAAATTATAGGTCTAAAAAAGAAGACATTGAAGTTGATAAATCCAATGTTATTTTGGTAGGGCGAACTGGAACTGGGAAAACTTTACTCGCTAAAACAATTGCAAAAATGCTAAATGTTCCCTTTTGTATTGCAGATGCAACAGTTTTAACTCAAGCAGGATATGTTGGAGAAGATGTAGAAAGTATTCTTTCTCGCTTATTGCAAGCAGCTGACTACAATGTTGAATCTACACAAAAAGGAATCGTTTTTATTGATGAAATTGATAAAGTAGCTCGGAAAAATGATAACCCTTCTATTACCCGAGATGTCTCTGGAGAAGGAGTTCAACAAGCTTTATTGAAATTATTGGAAGGTTGTATTGTAAGTGTTCCGCCTCAAGGAGGAAGAAAACACCCTGAACAAAAATTGGTGCAAATTGACACAAAAAATATTTTATTTATTTGTGGTGGTGCATTTGATGGCATTGAGCAAATTATTGCAAGTCGTGTTAACAGACAAACAATTGGATTTAGTTCAAGCTCAGAAGAAAATATAGAAAATGAATCACTTCTTAAATATATTACGCCAACAGATATTAAAACATATGGTTTAATCCCTGAATTAATCGGTAGATTTCCTGTTTTATCTTATCTTGAGCCACTAAATGAAAATGATTTAAAACGCATTCTCACAGAGCCTAAAAATGCGCTAATTAAACAATATATTAGCTTGTTTGATATTGATGGCGTTAAACTTAGCTTTGAAAATGAAACACTTGATTTTATCGTTAAAAAAGCCTTGGAATTTAAATTGGGAGCCAGAGGATTACGCTCAATTTGCGAGGCTATTTTAACTGATGCAATGTTTGAAATTCCTTCTCTGAATTTAAAAACATTTAATGTCTCACTTGATTATGCAAATTCTCAATTCAGTAAATCAAAAATAGCTAGTCTTAAAGTTGCATAAATCTCTTAGCTTTTAATTCTTATTAATACCTTTGCACCGACATTTAAAAAATTATGAAAACGATACAATTTAGAGAAGCTTTAAGAGAGGCAATGACTGAGGAAATGAGAAGGGATAAAAACGTCTTTCTTTTAGGGGAAGAAGTTGCTGAATATAATGGTGCATACAAGGTTTCACAGGGAATGCTTGATGAATTTGGGCCAAAAAGAGTGATTGATACGCCCATTGCAGAACTTGGATTTACAGGAATTGCAGTTGGAGCATCTATGAATGGTTTAAAACCAATTGTTGAGTTTATGACTTGGAATTTTGCAATTCTTGCAGCAGATCAAATTATAAATTCAGCAGCGAAAATGATGCAAATGTCAGGTGGTCAATATCACTGCCCAATTGTTTTTAGAGGTGGAAATGGAACTGCCGGACAGCTAGGTGCAACTCATTCTCAGAGTTTTGAAGCTTTTTACGCACACGTTCCCGGACTTAAGGTAATTACACCATCAAATCCTGCAGATGCTAAAGGTTTACTAAAAGCTGCAATCCGAGATGAGGACCCGGTTGTGTTTTTAGAATCAGAAAAAATGTATGGGGATAAAGGAGAAGTTCCCGAAGGAGAATATATAATCCCAATAGGAGTTGCTTATATTAAAAGAAAAGGTACAGATGTTACCTTAGTTTCATTTGGAAAAATAATGAAAGTTGCCCTTGAAGCAGCTGAAATACTTGCCAAAGAAAATATTGATGTTGAAGTAATCGATTTAAGAACAATTCGACCTTTAGACTACGGAACTATTGTTGAATCAATCAAAAAAACAAACCGCTGTGTGGTATTGGAAGAATCTTGGCCCTTGGCATCTATTTCATCAGAAATTGCTTATCATGTTCAACGGTATGCTTTTGATTATTTAGATGCACCAGTGATGCGTGTAACTCAAACTGACACGCCTTTTGCGTTTTCTCCAAGCTTAATTGATGAAGCACTTCCAAACGTAAAACGTCTTATTGAGGCCATCAAAAAAACACTGTAAAAAATTTAAAATATTTTATCTTAAAGCTCCTTTTGGAGCTTTTTTTATTTTGGAAACTAACTGAAAAACAATTACTAAGACTTTTTTCAACAAAAAACTCGTTTTTTTTTCAATTCATAGTTGCGTAGTAAATTAAAAAAGGTATCTTTGCACCCCTCAAAGTACGTTTGAGGATTAATTATTTATTTAAATTAAGAGTATTTTATGCCAACTATTCAACAATTAGTTCGCAAAGGAAGAACTGCGGTAGTGAAGAAAAGTAAATCTGCTGCGCTTGATTCATGTCCACAACGTAAAGGTGTTTGTGTTCGTGTATACACGACTACACCAAAAAAGCCAAACTCGGCAATGCGTAAAGTGGCGCGTGTTCGTTTAACGAACGGGAAAGAAGTCAACGCATACATTGGTGGTGAAGGCCACAATCTTCAAGAACACTCCCTAGTACTTGTTCGCGGAGGAAGAGTAAAAGATCTTCCAGGAGTACGTTATCACATTGTTCGCGGTGCTGAAGATACAGCAGGTGTACAAGGAAGAAGTCAAAGAAGATCAAAGTATGGAACGAAACGTCCCAAGCAGAAATAATTAATAAGCATTAGAAAATGAGAAGAAGAAAAGCCAAGAAAATTGCGATTCTGCCAGATCCGAAATTTAACGATGTGGTAGTAACAAAATTTGTAAATAACTTAATGCTATCAGGTAAAAAAAGTATAGCATTTAGAATATTCTATGATGCAATAGAATTAATCAATAAAAAAATTGAAGATCAAGAAGGTATTGATGTTTGGAAAAAAGCATTGGAAAATATTACGCCAATTGTCGAAGTAAAAAGTCGTCGTGTTGGTGGTGCAACATTTCAAATTCCTACACCTGTTCGTGATGAGAGAAAAGCTTCATTAGCTATGAAATGGTTGATTGGTTATTCACGAAAAAGAAACGAAAAAACAATGTCACAACGTTTAGCTTCTGAAATCATTGCTGCTTCAAAAGAAGAGGGAGCTGCATACAAAAAGAAAGAAGATACAACACGTATGGCTGAAGCAAATAAAGCCTTTTCACATTTTAGATTCTAAGTAATGGCAAGAGACCTTAAATATACACGTAACATTGGAATTGCTGCTCATATCGATGCAGGGAAAACGACTACTACAGAACGAATTTTGTTCTACGGTGGTGTTAGTCACAAGATTGGAGAAGTTCATGACGGTGCTGCAACTATGGATTGGATGGAACAAGAGCAAGAAAGAGGAATTACAATTACTTCTGCTGCTACTACTTTAAATTGGAAATACAGAAATGAACTTTATCACGTAAACATTATTGACACTCCTGGACACGTTGACTTTACAGTTGAGGTAAACCGTTCTCTACGTGTTCTTGATGGACTAGTATTTCTATTTTCTGCTGTTGATGGTGTTGAGCCTCAATCTGAAACGAATTGGAGACTAGCTAATAACTATAATGTTCCTCGGATTGGTTTTGTTAACAAAATGGATCGTCAAGGCGCAGATTTTTTAAAAGTTTGTAAGCAAGTTAAGACAATGCTTGGAAGTCATGCACTTCCATTACAAATAAACATTGGTTCAGAAGATAATTTTCAAGGGGTTGTAGATCTTATTAACTTCAAAGGAATTACTTGGAATGAAGCAGATTTAGGAATGACATTCCAGGAAATTGAAATTCCTGCTGATGTTATTGAAGAGGCAAGACAACTAAGAAGTGAATTATTAGAAGCTGTAGCTGAATTTGATGAGTCTTTAATGGAAAAATTCTTTGAAGATGAAAATTCTTTAACAGAACGAGAAATTTTAAATGCTTTAAGAGCTGCTACAATATCTGGAAAAGTTGTTCCAATGATGTGTGGTTCTGCATTTAAGAACAAAGGAGTACAGGCAATGCTAGACATGGTAATGGAAATTCTTCCGTCTCCTATGGATATTGAAGGAATTGTTGGTATTAACCCGAAAAATGACCAAGAAGTATTAAGAAAACCATCATTTGATGAGCCATTTGCTGGATTAGCATTCAAAATTGCAACCGATCCTTTTGTTGGTCGCCTTTGCTTTGTTCGTGCTTATTCAGGTAAATTAACTGCAGGTTCTTATGTGTTAAACACAAGATCTGGAGATAAAGAACGAATTTCTCGTATTTTTCAAATGCATGCTAATAAGCAAAACCAAATTAACGAACTTGGTGCTGGAGATATTGGTGCAGTAGTTGGATTTAAAGATATCAAAACAGGAGATACTTTGTGTGCAGAAAATGCACCTATTATTCTTGAATCAATGGTATTCCCTGAACCAGTAATTGGATTAGCAATAGAGCCAAAAACTCAAGCAGATACAGATAGATTATCGATTGGATTATCTAAGCTTTCTGAAGAAGATCCTACTTTCCGTGTAAATACAGATGAAGAGACAGGTCAAACTATCATTTCTGGAATGGGTGAACTTCACCTTGAAATAATTATTGATCGATTAAAAAGAGAATTTAAGGTTGAAGTAAACCAGGGAGATCCTC
>JBILAB010000168.1:0-4063 GCA_044354455.1 Crocinitomicaceae bacterium
ACAAGCTAAAATAAAAGGAGTAATACCTTGTTCAGAAAGCGAATTTAAATCACTTGGAGTCTTTTTTAAATGTTGCTCCATTGAGGTTAAACTTCCAGTTCTGGCAAGATCATGTATGGATTGAGAAAACCCGATTTGAGGCACTAAAAAAATGCTAAGAAAGACTTGGATAATAAACTTTGACTTCATAAAAGCATGATTTTAAATCGATATTTAACAAACCAAAGGTAGAAAAATTTTATATGTTAATAAAAAATACACACAAGCTTTTTTTTTAAAAATAAATGGTGCAATTAGCTACTTATTTTTAATGAAAAACCTGAACTTTTTTACGAATAATAGTTTTTTCACTCTTAATTTCAAGGTAATAAAAGCCATTGGCTACATTTGCTATTGAAAGTGGAAGCGTATGTTTTCCTGGATTTAAACTAACCGTATGAAAAGAACTTATTTTCTTGAGATTTAAATCAAAAAGTGAAGCGTTTATTTCCAATGGATTTTTAGTTTGTAAATCAATATTAAGGTTATTTGAAGCTGGAACTGGATAAACCAATACATCCCCAAGCTCGTCCTCCAAGTTTAAAAGTGAATTAGAATTGTTTGCAGTCAAATATATTCTGTAAATTGTATCGTTAGCCGAAGATGCTCCAAGATTTGGTGCTTCTGCTCGAATTCCGCCATAAAGATATCCGATTAAAGTTTTGGTGTTCGGAAGACTGCGAATGTCAATTACTTCATTTGAAAAATGGCTGATTCCTGTATTTAAAATAAATTTTGCGTTTGAGCCTAACAAACCAGGAAGTTGCGTTGACATTACTGTTTCATCCATAGCACCTCCGGGATGTGTTGTCATAGTAGTAATGTCAGAAATAAAAGGAATTAAAGAATCATAAATAAATTCATTGGTTGAGGGCATATAATTGTACAAACTCATTCCCCCAAGAAAAGTAGTATACATTTTTTTTGTAAGTGTATCAAAAATTGGAATCATCGCACAATTGTAATGACTCATTACTTGCTCATAGCTTGTATTTATTTCATTTGTGTCTTGCGTTATTGTGATCGTCTCTCGAAAGGGCAGATTACGTGTTTTTTGAAATACACCACTATAAGCTTTCAATCCAAATTCTCCATTTGATTTTATAATTGGACCAACATTTAAATCTCTTCTGTGAAAATAATTTGTATCTATAAAATCCACAAAACTTTGAGGAGTCATTGTAATTCCATCATCTAATAATGAAAATTTTGTGATTCTGTCTGTGTAAGTTTGTGTAAATAGGGGAGTAGGTGGATCAGTATATCTGCCACCAAAATTATGTCCAAAAAGTAAATAAAGTTCTTGACCAATATTACCTAATTCTCCGCCACAAACTTGAAACCGAGAATCAGTTATCTGTCGAATGTGTGGTGCAATGCTTTCTCCGTTTAAAACTGCATTTATCATACTATCAACGTGAATTGCTGTTAATTTCGGAAACGTAACAAATATTCCAGCTACATTATCACGTCCATAACCTCCCACCATATACAAATATGAGCCCATTTGAATGTATTCCATATTGGTTGACCGCAAGGGGTCGGCAATGGATGCTGGTAATTGATTTAAAGACGCAATTGATTCTGTCCAAGTGACAGTATCTAACACAATAATGAACTGATTTGCAAGTTCCGTTGGAAATCCATCATTACTATTTAGCCCATGCAAACCATTTATTCTTCCACCAATAACTAGCCATTTATCTCCAGACTTTGCAATCGCTGATGAATGTGTACCAGTAATAAAAGTTCCCTGGATTGGTTCAATACTTAAGCTAAATGGAACTTCAGGCCCAAGTTGTGCGTGTATTAACATACTTACAAAACTTGAAATAAGAACCAAGGTTAAATTTTTGAAAGATGTTACCATAGATATTAGAAAATAGCCACTGTAAAGTTAGTGCATAAATGAAATAAACAAAGAGAATTAACTAAATATAAAAGGCTTACTTTATATTTGTAAAAATAACATCTATGAAATTAATTAGTTTATCAATTTTATTCTGCTTGACTTTTAGCAATTTTTATTCCCAAACAATTCCTACAGGATTTGTTAAAACAAATGTAATAACTGGATTGCAATACCCTGTTCACTTTGATGTGTCAGCAGACCAACGCTATTTCATTACTCAAAAAGGAGGCAATTCAAGCGGCTCTTGTGCAAACGGTAAAATTTTAGTTTACAGTAATTCTGGTGCTTTACTTTCTACTTTTTATGATTTAACAGATTCTGTTCAATGTGATTTTGAACGCGGATTATTGGGGCTAGCATTAGATCCAAGTTTTTCTACAAATAATTATGTTTATGCTTATTACAATCATAAATACAATGGTGATGAGCGAATTCGTGTTGTGCGATTTACAGAATCTAATAACATTGGCACAAATCCATTGATTATCCTTGATATTAATGTAGCGGAAAATATAGCAGGAAATCATGTCGGTGGAATAATTGAATTTAAACCAAGTGATGAAACAAAATTATTTATAACGATTGGTGATCTTGCAAAAGGGCAATCTATAGCTGCTGATACTTCAACAAATTATGCTGATACTAAAAACACTCCTTATGGAAAGATTTTACGAATAAATACTGATGGAAGTATTCCTACAGATAATCCTTTTTACGATGATGGAAATGTTGCTTCAGGAAACGATGACCGTATTTGGTCTTATGGCCATAGAAATATTTTTGGCTTGTGCTTTAATCCGAACAATGGAAGTCTCTATGCTTCTGAAAATGGTTATAATAAGTGGGATGAGGTAGATTTTATTACTCCTGGCAAGAATTATGGATGGATTACCTGTGAGGGGAATTACAGGTATAATTCAACATCAGTCTTGTGCTCTTACCCTGGCTTAACCAATCCAATTGCTGAGTTTGGAACACCACTTCCAGGAATAACAGGTTGTTTGTTTTATTCAAGTAGTGTAATTCCTTCCTTAACAAATCATTTACTGATTGCGGATAATGATAACGGTAGAATGTATAACTTGACTTTAGGGAATGCTCCTGACTATGATATTGTTACAAGTAATGTTCAGTGGGCTGATTTAACCGGTTCTGGTGAAGGTGGTTTAACAACACTTAAGCAAGGTCCTGAAGGCTGTATTTATGCAATGAATGGAGGATACACAACGAATGGAAAAATTTATAGGATTTGTCCTTCAAATTTGTCGCTTGAGGAAAATATAGTTCTTTCATATGAACTTGGACAAAATTATCCAAATCCAAGTTCAGGAAATTCAATGATTGATTTTACAATTGCTAAAACAGCTGATGTTTCAATCACAATTTACGATGAAACAGGACGAAAGTTAAACTGTGCTTATTCTCAAACTACTTCATCAGGCACGCACACTGTGCAATTAAATTATCCTATGGATTTGGAAAATGGCAATTATTTTTATACGATGGAAGTGAAAGAAAACAACACCTTAGTTTTTACATCTACAAAACGGATGCTCATTATTAAATAATTAAATTTCATATGAAAAAAAATAGCTTATTTATTTCCTTCTTATTTCTTTATTCCCTTTATTTTGGGCAATTGAATGGACCAGAAAGCATCGATTTTGACCCCATTAATAACCGTTATTTGATTGCAAATAGCTCAAATGGTAAAATCATGCAGCGAAGTAGTAATGGAACCATCACACAATTTGTTGGAGGAATTTCTCCAAATCCCTATGGAATTGAAGTTGTTGGAACTACTGTTTATGCTTGTTGTGGCGGAAAGGTTTTAGGCTTTGACTTAACAACGGGCTTACAAGTTTTTTCTGTAAATCTTGGCGCTACATTTTTAAATGGCATCACGCATGACAATTCTGGAAATTTATTTGTAACAGATTTTTCAGCAAAGAAAATTTATAGAATAAAGATTGCTACTCAAACTTTTAATCTTTTTGCACAGAATTTAACGCAATCTCCAAATGGAATTATTTTCGATGAGCCAAGCAATTCTTTGGTGTTTGTGAATTGGGGATCAGCAGCAAAAATTAAAAGATGTTCATTAGCAGATTC
>JBILAB010000028.1:0-15050 GCA_044354455.1 Crocinitomicaceae bacterium
TAAAAGTTAATTGATTGGTAAAACAATCATATATACCAAAAGTGAAATCTTCGTGAATGTTTTGATTGTAAAGCGCTTTTTTTAATAATGTTTCTAAATAATAGGGATCAAGTTCTTGTATTATATCTACTTTAAATTGATTTACGTTTAACTGCTTAATCGCGCCATAATGCTCTGAGCTATCTTCTATTGCATTGGAGATAACATTCAAAACATTTCTCAATGCTAAGTTTGTTTGTTCTGAGAATTCCTTCAAATTTAAACTATCAGATTTTTGTTGGATTGCAGTACTAGTTGATTGAATTTCAATTGTTTTTCGGACCCAAAGTAATTGAATTAGCAAGATGCTTGACAAAGAAAGCACTCCTAAAATAATAACCGCATTTATTCTGAATCTCTTCATAAAGTCAATAAAGGTTAAAACTGCTTATTAAATTTGGCAATTATATTACTTAAAACCCTTGTATTCCATTTACAGTTGTATACTTCAAGATATTTTTTTTATCTGGGTATATTCTAGCAAATGCTGACTGAACAGCCATTGTTCCCTCATGAAAGCCACAAAGAATGAGTTTCAACTTATTTTCATACGTATTTACGTCTCCAACCGCATAAACTCCAGGAATAGCAGTTGAATAGTCTTTAGGGTCTACTTTAATTGCATTTTTTTCTATTTCTAAACCCCAATCTGCAATCGGACCTAGGCTGGGTTTTAAACCGAAAAGAGGTATGAAATGGTCTGCTTCTATTGTTCTATTTCCTATGGTTTGATGTTTTACAACTATTCGTTCTAAGTGATTTGTGCCCTCCAAATCAATTACCTCTGCCTCTGTAATTAATTCGATTTTATTAGCTTCAGCAAGATTGATTATTTTTTGAACTGAATCAAGGTGACCTCTAAAAGAGCTACTTCGGTGGACCAAAGTGACTTTTTTGGCAATTTTCTGATCAACTAGAAAAAAAGCCCAATCCAATGCAGAGTCACCACCTCCAGAAATTACACAGGTCTTATCCCTATAAAACTCAGGGTCTTTTATAATGTATTCAACTCCTTTATCTTCATAATTTGCTAAATTCTCAATCGGTGGCTTCCGCGGCTCAAAAACACCAAGTCCGCCTGCAACAATAACGACAGGAGCAGTGTGTTCAGTGCCCTTTTCGGTTTTTACGATGAATTGGTTCTCCTTATCTTTTTCAATAGAAAGGGCGGCTTCTCCCAGCGTAAATCCCGGTTTGAAAGGTGCGGCTTGTTCCATTAAATTATCAACAAGCTCACCAGCAAGAATAGTTGGAAAACCCGGAATATCATAAATTGGTTTTTTAGGATATATTTCAGAACACTGTCCTCCAGCTTGAGGCAAGGAATCTATTAAATGGCATTTTAATTTTAGAAGGCCTGCTTCAAAAACTGTAAATAAACCAACTGGCCCTGCACCAATAATAATTATGTCTGTTTTAATCATTTTTAAAAATTAATGCAAAAATACTGATTCTAGTTAACAAAAGATTCATTCAAAAGTTCAAGTTTAAAATTTCTATTGCACTACAAATTACAAACTTAAATGGGGAAAAAAGAGGGGTTTTTAAATAAAAATTAAGGTTGACAAGAAGTTGTCGCAGTGATTAACAAGAAAAATAACTAAGGCAATACTAATCTTTCTTATTCGTGCTTTTAATCATGAATAGAACCATCAATACCAAAAAGGCAATAGTTGCAATCGCAATAGTCATTGGTTCAGATAGCCAAGATGAAAGAGGCTTCATTTTTTATAATTTGTAATAAATATAATTTGTATGTCCCTGAATTTCAATCCATTTTATATAATTTACGGCTACTAATTATAATTTGATAGGTTTGAATTATTATTTAAGTTAGTGGTGGGGATTTTATCTCATGTTTTCAAATAAAAAAAGCTCGGTAATGGTTAAATAGGCACTATTTATTATTCTAAATTTCTTGCAAAAAACTGCATTTCATTTAATTTACGGTAAGCACCATTTTTTTTCAGAAGCTCTTTATGGCTTCCAAGTTCCACAATTTCACCTTTTTCTAATACAACAATTCTATCTGCTTTTTGTATTGTGGACAATCGATGCGCAATGACAATAGCAGTTCTACCTTTAGTAAGTTCTGCAGTAGCTTTTTGAATTAATTCTTCAGATTCATTATCAACACTTGATGTAGCCTCATCCAAAATTAATATATGTGGATTGTATACATAAGCACGAATAAATGCGAGTAATTGCCTTTGACCTACTGATAGAACGCCTCCTCTTTCGCCAATTTTATAATCATAATTTCCTGGTAGCTGCATGATAAAATCATGAGCGCCAACTGCTTTAGCAGCTTCTATTACTTGGTTTCTACTAATATTTTCATCCGTTAATGTAATGTTGTTGTGTACAGAGTCTGAAAAAAGAAAAACATCTTGTAAAACAATTGCAATATTACTTCTCAAGTAAGCAATGTCTATTTCATTAATATTTGTACCGCCAATAGAAATTATACCTTTATCATATTCATAAAAACGCCCTAAAAGATTTACTATTGTCGATTTTCCTGCACCTGTTGCACCAACAAAAGCGAGTGTTTCTCCTGGCTTTATTTCTAAGTTAATGTTTTTTAGTATACTATTTTTTAAATCATATCCGAAATAAACATTCGAAAAGATAATCGCTTGGTTAAAGTCAAGCTTAGCAATTGAACCCTTTGCCTGCACATTTTCTTCTTCATCTAAAACATCGAAAATACGTTCTGCCCGAACGGTTCCTCTCTGTAAAACATTAAATTTATCTGCTAACTGTCGAATTGGCCTATAAAGTTGGTAAATCCATAAAGTAAAAGCAATTATCTGCCCATACATTAAGTGAATCTCTACTTGTGTTTTTCCACTTACGTTAAGTGCTCCCCAAACTAAAAGAAAGGCAATAGATAAGGAAGATAAAAGCTCAACTATTGGGAAAAAAATAGAATTTGCCCAAACTGCATTTACATGTGCCTGTCTATGGCCTTTATTTATCTCTTGAAAGTTTTCAAACTCTTTCTTTTGCCGGTTAAAAAGCTGTACAATCGACATGCCCGTCAAGCGCTCTTGAACAAATGTATTTAGTCGCGTTACTTGCTGTCGCTCAAGCTTAAAAGAGTCTCTCATAGCGCGCGCAAAAATGCGGGTAGCAATTAATAAAAATGGAATTGGGATTAATGTCATTAAAGAAAGTTGCCAGTTTGTAATAAACATTAGCGTTAGAATAAAAAACAATGAAATAATGTCTCCAGCAATTTCCATTATCCCTGCGGAAAACACCTCCGTTATCGCTTCAAGATCTGAAACAACACGTGTAACCATAGCTCCAACTGGATTTTTATCAAAATAACGCATACGAAAAGATAACAAATGCTGGAAAATCTTTTTTCGTAAATCGCGAATGACAGATTGCGCTATTAGATTAGATATGTACGTGGAGCAAAGTTGTAAGATTCCCTCCAATGTCAAAATTAGAACTACAATCATTGACCAAAAGAGTAATTTATTTTGATTTTGACTTTTGATAATGTATTTGTCTACCATATCTCCAATAATATATGGCCTCAAAGGTCCTAAAATTGATAAGGAGAGGATAAAAATGACGGAAATCCCGAAATAGTATTTATACGGAAGGGTGTACTTAATTAAGCGCCCAAAGAGAGAATAAGGAATGGTTTTTTTGGTTGACATCACCACAAAATTAGTCTAATTGTCCAAAACTCAAGTAATACTTTTGCTTATTTAAATCCTTATTAAGACTATGATTTTTTTATAAAAAATAAAAACCTTAATTTTGCAACCTTATTAAGAAAAAAACGTGGGCGTAAAAATATTTTCAGGTAGGGCATCTTTAAAATTGGCAAATAATATTGCCGAAAATTTTGGTGGAAAACTTGGAGATGTTAAAGTTACTGTCTTTAGTGATGGGGAATTCCAGCCTTCATTTGAAGAAACTGTTAGAGGGCAAGATGTATTTATTGTACAATCAACAATGCCACCCACTGAAAATCTTTTCGAACTTCTTTTATTAGTAGACGCAGCAAGAAGGGCTTCAGCACGAAAAATTATTGCTGTTATACCTTATTTTGGCTTTGCAAGACAAGATCGAAAAGACAAACCTAGAGTTGCAATTGGCGCAAAATTAATTGCAAATATGCTAATGGCTGCAGGAGTTGATCGTGTTATTACAATGGATTTACATGCAGATCAAATTCAAGGATTTTTCGAGGTCCCAGTAGATCATCTTTATGCTTCCACATTATTTTTAAAGGAAATTTCTGCAATTAATATTGATAATTTAGTTGTTGCTGCACCTGATGTTGGTGGAGCTAAAAGAGCTAATTCCTACGCTAAAAATCTAAATTGTGGACTTGTCCTTTGTCATAAAAATCGAAAGAAAGCCAATGAGATAGCAGAAATGACTGTCATTGGTGAGGTTAATGGTAAAGATGTTATTATTATTGATGATATGTGTGATACGGCTGGCACACTTACTACAGCAGCAGATTTATTAATTGAAAAAGGCGCTAAAAGTGTTAGAGCTTTTTGTACACATGCAGTTTTGAGTGGTCCTGCATATGATAGAATATCAAACTCTAAATTAACGGAACTAATTGTAACTGATACAATTCCATTGATGAAGCAGAATTCTAAAATCAGAGTCGTTTCTGTTTCAGAATTGTTTGCGGATGTTATCAAAAGATTGGTAAATAACGAATCAATTAGTTCACATTTTGTAATCTCTTAAAAATAAATATAAATGAAAACAGTACAATTGAGCGGTTCGCTTAGAGCGAACGTAGGGAAAAAGGATGCTTCGAGTCTGCGCACTGCGGGACTGGTTCCTTGTGTACTTTACGGACAGGGTCAGCAGACTCATTTTTCTGTAAAGCAAGTGGCGATTGAAAAAATAGTATATTCTCCAGATGTTTACCAAGTTGAGTTAAATATTGATGGAAAAACTGCAGTTGGAATTATCCAAGAATTACAGCAACATCCTACAAAAGATACAATACAGCACGTAGACTTTTTAGAATTAAACGAAACTAAATCGATTCGTATAAAATTACCTGTTAGACTAGTTGGTTCTTCTCCTGGTGTTATGGCTGGAGGAAAATTAATGCTTGTTTTTAGGAGCCTACAATGTGTTGGTCTTTCCAAAGATTTACCGGAAGCAATTATATTAGATATTTCTACATTAAATATTGGTGGTGCTATCCGTGTAAATACTATCAATATACCAGGAATTACATTTCTAGACCCTGCAAATGCAGTTGTTGTCTCTGTAAAAATGGCTCGTGGAGCGGTTAAAGGAGAAGAAGCTGAAGGTGAGATTGAAGAAGAAGTTGCTGTTGCAGAAGAAGTTAGCGAGGCTGCAGAAAATACTGAGAATTCTACAACTAGCACTGAGGTTAGTGAAGAAGAAACTTCAGAAGAAGCTTAATCTTTTAATATATTTAAAAAAAGCCCGATTTTAAAAAATCGGGCTTTTTTGTGCCTATATCATTTTTAAAAAGCTATTGTCACAATATATTTTAATCTTTATTGCTTAACTTCGTTTTTAAGATGATAGTCGACACATTAATTATAATTCCAACATACAATGAAATTGAAAATGTTTCATTAATTACTGGGGCAATTGTAGATTTACAAGAGGGCTACCATATTCTTTTTGTTGACGATAATTCACCCGATGGTACGGCTCAAGAGATAGAAAAATTACAAATAAAATTTCCAGGACTTATCCATTTAGAAAAGCGAAGTGCTAAAATGGGTTTGGGAACTGCTTATCTTCATGGCTTTGAGTGGGCATTAAAACATGATTACACTTATATTTTTGAGATGGATTGCGATTTTTCGCATAATCCAAAATATTTAAAAGACTTAAGACAAGCTTGTATTGAAGGCGTAGGACTTGCGATAGGATCGCGCTATTGTAAGGGAGGCAGTGTAAAAAATTGGCCTATGAAACGCATTCTAATGTCCTATTTTGCAAGTGTTTATGTCCGATTAATTTTATTAATAAATATTCGCGATACAACATCTGGTTTCAAGTGTTACCATAAAGATGTTCTTAAAACAATTCAATTAAAAAATAATCCCTTTAAAGGCTATGCCTTTCAAATCTGCATGAAATATGCTGCGCTAAAACATGGTTTTAAATTTAGGGAATTACCTATTGTTTTCGTCGATCGTCTTTATGGTTCATCAAAAATGAGCAGTGGGATTTTTAAAGAGGCATTTTTTGGTGTTTGGAAAATGAAAAAAATGAAATTGTGAATTATCTACTAAAAAACGGAACTATTATAAATGAAGGCCGAGTATTTACTTCTGATATTCTTATAAAAGGAGATATCATTGAGAAAATTGGAGGGATAATAGAAAATAATTGTGGGGCAGTTGAAATAGATGCAAGCGGGAAATTAATTATACCCGGATGCATTGATGATCAAGTTCATTTTAGAGAGCCCGGACTGACACATAAGGGGACAATTTTTTCTGAATCTAGGGCAGCTGTTGCCGGAGGAATAACTTCTTTTATGGAAATGCCAAATACAGTTCCAAATGCATTAACTCAAGAATTATTAGAAGAAAAATATGCGATAGCATCAAAAAGCTCCATTGCTAACTTTTCTTTTTTTATGGGTGCATCAAATGATAATTTAGCTGAGGTTCTGAAGACGAACCCTACAAATGTTTGCGGAATTAAAGTTTTTATGGGCTCCTCTACAGGAAATATGTTGGTTGACAAAGAAGCAGCACTTGAAGGACTTTTTTCTCAAGTGGGAATGTTAATTGCAACTCATTGTGAAGACGAAAATACGATAAAAGCAAATTTGGAAAAAGCAAAAACGCTCTATGGTGAATATATTCCGATACAAGAACACCCTATAATTCGCAGTGAAGAAGCTTGTTATAAGTCGTCTGCATTTGCTGTTTCTATGGCCCGAAAATATGGGAGCCGTTTGCATGTTTTACATATTTCTACGGAAAAAGAAACACACTTATTTGACAATACAATTCCTTTAGAACAAAAGAAAATAACTGCAGAAGCATGTATTCATCATTTATGGTTTACAGAAAAAGATTACAATTCAAAGGGAAATTTCATTAAGTGGAATCCGGCTGTAAAAAAAGAAAGTGACTGTTTAGGAATATGGAAGGCCTTGCTTGATAATCGTATTGATGTGATTGCAACTGATCACGCACCACACACTTTACAAGAAAAAAGCCAGTCTTATTTAAATACTCCCTCTGGTGGCCCATTGGTTCAACATGGCCTTCTCGCTATGTTAGAAAAAGTAAATGAAGGTGCCCTAAGTCTTGAAAAAGTTGTTGAAAAAATGTGTCATGCTCCTGCTATTTTATTTAGAATAAAAGAGAGAGGTTTTATTAGAGAGGGCTATAAAGCAGATTTAGTAGTTATTTCCCAAGAGAAATCGCCGATCGTTACAAAGGAAAATTGTTTGTATTCTTGTGCTTGGTCGCCTTTTGAGGGAATACAATTTTCACATACCATAGAAAAGACATTTGTAAATGGTAATGTAGTTTTTCAAGATGGAATTATTGTAAATGATATCATCGGGGAAAGATTGACTTTTAAAACATAAGAGACCTTTTTCAAAAAAACTAAAAAATTATAAGTTTCTAATCAATATCTTCAAAAAAAGACTCCAAATCTCGACGGTCTTTTTTTGTGGGTTTTCCATCTCCATTTTGCCGATAAATTTGTCGCACTAACTGGTAAGCTTTAAATTTCTCTTTCTCTTCAGAAGGTGTAATATCTTCTATAAAAATTTCTACAAGCTTTGCATTGGTTCGTTTTTCTAGCAAATCAATTACAAGATAGGAGAACACTGAATTATTTTTGTGGAGTGAAATTACATCTTTAAGCTTTACTTCTTTTGAAGGCTTTGTATTTTGAGAATTAAGCTTAATCTGTCCTTTTGAAATAAGTTCTGTCCCTTGAGATCGCGTTTTGCAAAGTCGAACACACCAAACAAATTTATCTAAGCGTATTTTTAACAAGGATTAATTTTTAAACCAAAAAAACCGGTATCCTCTAAAGTTTCAAGAGAATAAATTAATGTATGGCAGGGGCATCATCGTACTTGCCAAGATTATAAAGCATTTTAGTATGTGCTCTTAATGCTGAGGTGAAGTTTTTATAAGAGTGATAAGGTAAATTATACTCAAGAGCTGTTTGCTTTACTATTTTAGAAATATTTGGATAATGAACATGGCAGATATTTGGAAATAAATGATGTTCAACTTGGTAATTTAAACCTCCTACATACCAAGTAAAAATTGGATGTTTTGGAGCAAAATTAGTAGTATTGTATAATTGATTGATTGCCCAATCTGTCTCAATGTTTCCTGAACTATCTGGTAAAGGATAATCTGAGGTAGGAACAACGTGTGCAGGTTGAAAAATTGCTGCTAGCACCAAGCCACAAATCAAGTGCATTGTTATTAATCCTGAAATAATTAAGTACCAAGGGGAATTTGACAAGACCAGTGGTGTAACAATAAAAAGCCCATAATAACATAATTTTGAGATAATGATTGAAACTAAGTGTTTTGTGAATGTTAAATTCTGTGTTTTGATTAAGTCTTTTGATTTATAGCGAAGCGCTTGCTTAAAATCTTTAGTGGAAGACCATAAAATTGTCATTAAGCTATAAAAAGCCCATGCATAGATAAATTGAAAACGATGGATTTTGTATCTTTTCGTATGAGGGGAAAATCGTAGTAAAAATGAAATTGATTCAATATCCTCATCCATATCAGCAACATTTGTATACGTATGATGTAAAACATTGTGTTGAATACGCCAATTCACATCGCTTCCACCAATAAAATAAATCACTTTGCCAATAAATTTATTTACTTTTTCATTTTTAGAATACGCCCCATGATTGGCATCATGCATTACAGAAAGCCCAATCCCTGACATTCCAAAACCCATTATAACCCACATGAAGTAATGAACAGGATTTGATAATTCAGCAAAAAGGATAAAGCCAAAAGGAACTAAATAAAGTGCTAACATAAAGATAGTCTTGAAGACCATATTAGCATTTGCGTGCCGCGAAATTTGTTTTTCTTTAAAATAATTGTTTACTCTAGAACGAAGAACTTTATAAAAGTCAGTTTCTTGTTCAGTAGAAAATGTAATTTTAGGGAGAGTCATTTTATTTTTTTTATGTTGCAAATGTAACAAATGTATTTTAATAATGTTCAGAAGCTATAGATTACTTCAAACCTTGGAGCGCACAAAATTTATAATATGCACCTCTTTTTTTCATTAAATCCTCGTGATTTCCTTGTTCTATAATTTCTCCTTTTGCTAATACAATTATTTCATCGGCATTTCTTACTGTGCTAAGTCGATGGGCGATTACAAAAGAGGTTCTATTTTGCATTAATTTTTCAAGAGCTTCTTGAACCAATTGCTCTGATTCTGTGTCTAATGCAGATGTAGCCTCATCTAGAATTAATATATCTGGATTTTTATATAGAGCTCGCGCAATGTTTAATCTTTGTTTTTGCCCTCCCGATAATTTATTTCCTCTTTCCCCAATAACGGTGTCATATCCGTTTTCAAGTTCTACTATGAAGGAGTGTGCATTTGCTGCAATTGCTGCTTTTTCAATCTTTGAAAAGTCTGGGTTCGGATCTCCAAAAGCAATGTTTTCTGAAAAAGAAACATTGAAAAGAATTGAATCCTGAGAAACAATACCACTTAGATTTCTCAAATCATATATTATCAGATTTCGAATATCATAACCATCAATTAATATGGCCCCTTCTGTAACATCATAAAAACGAGATAACAAGTCCATAAGTGTAGACTTTCCGCTTCCTGATTCTCCTACTATTGCAACTGAACTTCCTTTCTTAACAGTCCAATTAATATTCTTAAGAACACTTTCATAATTGTTATAACTAAACCCAACATTTTGGAAAATGATTTCATTTTTAAAATTACTGATAGAAATAGGGCTTGCACATTCGTTGATTTTTTCATCACAGTTCAAAATCTCATTGATTCTATCCAAAGAAACAATACCTTTATTGATAACGGCAATTCCACTTGAAACAGATTGAATTGGGCGTAATAATTGAGAAAATATAACTATAAATGTGATGAATAATTCTCCGGTTAATGCATGCTGACTGTTGGAAGAGTCAATGATTTGCTTGCCACCAAACCAAACCAAACACATCATAACACCTGCACCAATAGTCTCATTTAATAGAGAAGAAATATCTTTTTTACGAATAGTTTTTGATGTAAGTTTTTGATGTCTCAAATTTATTTTTTGAAACACTTTTGACATAAATGTTATTGCATTAAAAGACTTGATAATTCTTACTCCGTTTAAACTCTCATCAAATGATGATGTTAATAGACCCAATTGCTCCTGACCTTGCTTTGCCGTTCGCTTGAGACTTTTACCGACTAAAGAAATTACAAATGCCGATATAGGTAGTAGAAAAAATGAAACCATGGTAAGCTCTGGACTTATAAAAAACAAGGTCATTACGTGAATTAAAATCGAAATGGGATCTCTGAAAACTAATTCCAAGGTGCAAACAAGCGCATTTTCAACTTCACCAACATCATGCCCCATTCTAGTTAAAAGATCGCCCTTTCGTTGATTGGAGTGAAAGGACAATGGCAATCTAATGACTTTTTCGTAAATTTTATCTCTGATATCTTTAACAACTCTGGCTCGTAAATCCGACTGAAACCAAATTGCGAAATATCGAGACAAGTTTTTCAATAAAAATGCACCAAAAACCATAATACAAACCATTAACAATGCGCTTTTTGGTTCGGTATTTACAAGCCTGGCCATCTCATAATTGTATTGATCTTGTAAATAACCAGGTAAATCACTCAAATTGTTGTTGTAAATTGGTGAAACAACCTGTTTTCTTGTGGAATTCAGATTAAATATCAATTGCAAAAAGGGAATAAACAAAATTAAAGAAAGAAGATTGAATACGGTAAACAATAGGTTTCCAAGTATTGTTAATGCTGCCAACTGGCGGTATTTAAATGCTAAGCTAAAAATCTGTGGAAAGGGTTTCATATATGCTTTAACTTGATAAGTTAAAAACGATCTTTGAAGAAATAAAATTAATTTTCACAAAGATAACCAATGATTTTACTAATCTTATCTTGTTTTGAATATAATTTTAATTAAATTTGGCTAAATAGTTTCTGTGAAAGATGATCCATTCGGCATTTCGGTCGTAATCCCAAATTATAATGGCGAAAACATAATTTCAGAAACCATTTATTGTGCTATTGAAGCATTAGAAACAAGCGAGTTAAACAACTATGAAATCATTGTTAGTGACGACGCGTCTTATGATAACTCAGTCTCAGTAATTAAGCATCTCTTTAAAGAAATTAATATTATTCAGTCGGAGACAAATACCGGTTTCTCAAGCAATGTAAATAGGGGGGTTAAAGCTGCAACAAAAGAATTGGTATTTATTCTTAATTCTGATCTACATTTAGGAAAAGGGTATTTTAAATCTATTTTACCATTATTTGAAAACAAGAATGTTTTTGGTGTAATGGGTTTAATTAAGACCCCCGTTACTTTAGAATTTCAAGATGGGGCTAAAGTTCCAATTATAAATTATCATATGTATATTAAGAGTAATAAAAATGATTACTCAAAACCTGGAGTTTCTCCAACATTTTTTTTATCCGGTGCCAATGCGCTCATTCGAAGAGAATATTTTCTTCTACTTGATGGTTTTTGTGAGCTATTTAATCCATATTATTCTGAAGACGTTGACCTAGGAATTAGAGCTTGGAAAATGGGATGGGAATTGTATTTTCAACCAAATGCCATTTGCTATCACGAAATATCTGCAACAATAAATAAACTCCCTAAAAATAAGGTTCGCATTATTGCTAAACGGAATACATACATTTTACATGGATTACATCTACCAAAATTTACTCTGATAATTTACAACTTAAATCTTGTGGTGATAACTTTATTTCGATTTTTAAAGGGCGACCTGAACTATTTGATAGCATTTAAGAAGTATCTCAAATTACAAAAATTAATACGTAAAGAACGGATTAAATTCATAAATCTAAATGAAAAGCAGAGAAAACTTAATCTTTTTCAAGTAATAAAGAAAATCAAATCTCTTGATTTAAATTAGATTCAACTCTTATTTCTTACTTTTACCAATATGGGATCAATACGTCAAAATAAAATTGAAGCAGTAATTCAAACTGAATTAGCTGAATTTTTTCAACGAAATAGTGCAGAAATTTGTCTTGGTGCAATGGTTACAGTTACAATCGTGCGCGTTACATCTGATCTTTCTCACGCAAGGTGTTTCCTCAGTATTTTTACTGGGCCGGATAAACAAACTGTTTTGGAAAATATAAACTTAAATAAAGGCAAAGTAAGACTAGATATAGGGAAACGCCTAAAAAATATGCGAAAAATACCAAGTCTTACCTTCCATATTGATGATTCTATTGATTATGCGATGAAAATCGATGAGCTTCTAAAAAAATAATCATAAATATACCTTTTTACATAGCATTTCGATATTTACGCTCTTCGAGAAAGAAGAATGTAATTACCTTAATTACACGAATTTCAATAGTAGGCGTTTTTGTTATTACATCGGCCCTAGTTATTTTGCTCTCTGCATTTAATGGCATAGAAACAATGATCGAATCGCTTTATAGTGAATTTGAGTCAGACATAACTATTACAGCAAAAAAAACAAAAACATTCGACGAAAGCGAAATATCTTGGAACGAATTACAGCAGCTTAATGGTATCAAATCCTTGTCAAAAGGAATGGAGGAAGTAGTCGTGTTAAGACACGAAAAAAAATGGATAAACGCTACCCTAGTTGGTGCAGAAAGTGCATTTTTGAAGTCTATAAAAATAAAAAACCATGCGCTATATGGGAAGCCTTTATTTAAAGAAAAAAATGGCTTGTCCTACGGAATAATTGGGGTGGAGCTTATGGAAAAATTAAAGATGAATTTAGAAGATGAAATTGAATATGAGCAAATCTCGATTTATGCTCCAAAACGAAACCTTAAAATTAGTTTTGGTAAAGCCCCCTTTTATAGTAATCAAATAAAGATATCCTGCGCAATGAATTACAACCGTGAAATAAACCAAGAAAAAATACTTTTGCCATTAAATGATGTAAGAACACTTTTAAATTATTCGGGGGAGCTTTCTCATATTTATATAACTTTAAATGGGGGGGATTCAAACGAAGAAATAAAACAAAAAGTAGCGAAAATTGTGGGGGATAGATTTTCCGTTCAAACAAATTATGAGAAAAATGAATTGATTTTTAAAACGAGTAAGTCTGAGAGATTAATTGTTATTTTCATTATGATCTTTATCTTTATTCTAGCTTCTTTTAATTTAGTTGCATCTCTGACAATGTTGTTTATAGAAAAACGGGGGAATATCCATACACTTCAAAGTATGGGACTTACAAAGCAAAGTATTTTTAAAATATTTTTTTTCGAAGGTTTATTCATCTCAGGATGTGGTATTGTTTTCGGATTAATATTTGGATATTTGCTATGTTTAATCCAACAAGAATTTGGTTTCCTCCAAATTCCAGGTGCAAATATCCCATTTCCAATAAAATTTGCATTGAAAGATTTTTTATTGATCCTCCTCTCTGTAAGCGCTCTTAGTTTTTTGTTTTCTTATTTTCCAGTAAAAATTTTATTAAAAAATTTACAGAAATAAGATTTAAAAAATTTACAAGTAACTACTTGGCGCAGAAAAAATATGTATCTTTGCCGAAAATTAAAATAATCGTAAGATGTCATTAAATAAAGGAAAAATATCAAAAGTTATCGGTCCAGTTGTAGATGTGCGTTTCGAAACAGGGATTGAGTTACCAAGTATTTATGATGCTCTCGAGGTTCGTAGAAATGATGGGACTAGAGTAGTTTTAGAGGTCCAATCTCACGTTGGAGAGAATTCTATCCGTGCTATTTCCATGGACTCTACTGATGGATTCATGAGAGGGATGGAAGTTATTTCTACTGGCATGGCAATTAAAGTCCCTACCGGAGATAAAATAAAAGGACGCTTATTCAATGTAGTTGGCGAGGCAATCGACGGAATAAATGTTATGGACAGTACTGGTGGACTTCCAATTCACCGAGAAGCACCTAAATTTGATCAGCTTTCTACAGCAACAGAGATTTTACTAACTGGAATTAAAGTAATCGACTTAATCGAACCATACGCAAAAGGCGGGAAAATTGGTTTGTTTGGAGGAGCTGGAGTTGGAAAAACAGTTTTGATTCAAGAATTAATAAACAACATCGCAAAAGGACACGGAGGTTTATCTGTTTTTGCAGGTGTTGGAGAAAGAACAAGAGAAGGAAATGACTTGTTGCGCGAAATGCTCGAGTCTGGAATTATAAAATATGGCGATGAATTCATGCACTCAATGGAGGCTGGAGGCTGGGACCTTACAAAAATAGACTTAGAAGTTTTAAAAGAATCAAAAGCGACATTTGTATTTGGACAAATGAATGAGCCTCCTGGAGCACGTGCCCGAGTTGCTCTTTCAGGTTTAACAATTGCAGAATATTTTAGAGATGGAGACGGCGAAGAGCAAGGAAAAGATATTTTATTTTTCGTTGACAACATCTTCCGTTTTACACAAGCCGGTTCAGAAGTTTCTGCCTTACTAGGAAGAATGCCTTCAGCAGTAGGTTATCAACCAACATTGGCAACAGAAATGGGTGCAATGCAAGAACGAATTACCTCAACAAAAAGTGGTTCCATCACTTCTGTTCAGGCGGTTTATGTTCCTGCTGATGACCTTACAGATCCGGCACCAGCAAACACTTTTGCTCACTTAGATGCAACAACAGTACTTTCTCGTAAAATTGCAGAACTTGGAATTTATCCTGCTGTAGATCCTTTGGATTCTACATCACGGATTCTAACTGCAGAAATTGTTGGTGACGAA
>JBILAB010000169.1:0-4028 GCA_044354455.1 Crocinitomicaceae bacterium
CACCGCTATCTTTCCAATAATCGGTCAATTTATTACGGGTTTCTTGTCCCGTCATACGTTGTTGAATCCATTTTTCGCTTCGCCCCTTGTTTTTCCAAGTGTCACGTGCTCTGTCTATACTTAAACTGGGGTCTTGAATTTCTTTTAAACGCTCGTAACCGACTTTGGCTAGCCATTGTTTGAAGGGCTCTGCCTTTGGTGAGGGAATGGATTGAATTAACCTGAAAATTTGTTCTACCTTCCCGGCCAATGTTTTACGATTTTTACCATTGGTGAGCATGGCTACCTGGGGACAATTTGTCCCTATGTAGCCGTTTAATTCAGCATCTCTCTTCCGCATTTTTTTTAGGTAATCTGTGGCGTTCACAGAATCTGTCAATGCCCCAACGATATCAACCAATGAAAAATACCAAACCTCATTTTCTGTATCGTAATGCCTACGGATTTGGCTGTTTTCAAAAATAATTATTTCTTTAGTCATAGTTAATGGCTATTTCTATTTACGTGTCTTTATTTCTACTGCAACAAAGCGCCTTTCTCCTTTTCTTCCTGGATCATCTTTTAGTACAATTTAAAAGGTAATCCAAACGCTCTACATCACTATTTAAAGGTTTACTGCAGTAACAACGCTCCACAGCTTCATCATTTAAATGGAATGCTTCTTTCAAACCTTTTGGCATTTTATAAGTGTCATAAAGTTGAGCCAATGTTTTTTCGGGATATTTTTCCCATTCTTCAAATGATCATCTGCCAAGCGTACTGAAATACCTAATGAACCAATAAACACCAACTTTATTTTTTAGTTTAACTTCTCAAATGTTATTAACTAGATTCAATTGCTAATGCAAGTTTTTAAAATTACTTATTCTAGCGCATAAAAGCATACATAAGTATATTTGCGCCCATTTGCAATGCCATTTTTCGTTTTTCAGGCGGATCATTGTGAACTTGTGGATCTTCCCAGCCGTCACCTAAATCTGTTTGGAAGGTATAAAGGCAAACTAATCTACCATTTGCTACAATTCCAAAAGCTTGTGCTTTTTTTTCATCATGCTCGTGTATTTTCGGTAGACCATTGAAGGTGTATTTTTGATTGTAAATCGCATGATTTGAAGGCAGCTCAATAAGTGAAATGTCTGGAAAAACTTTCTTTAATTCAACACGAATATATTCATCCATTCCATAATTATCGTCAATGTGTAAAAATCCACCTGAAAGCAAATATGTTCTTAAATTTTCAGCTTCTGCTCTTGAAAATACAACATTTCCATGTCCTGTCATATGAATAAAGGGATAGCGGAATAGATCCTTACTTCCGACTTCTACATAGGGAACTTCTTTGGAGATATTTGTACCGAATTCTTTGTTGCAAAAAGAAATGAGGTTTGTTAGCGAAGTTGGATTTGCGTAATAATCACCTCCCCCACTATATTTTAGAACTGCTAATTGATATGTGCCTTGAGCTTGAATGTAGCTTTTAGAAAAAAAAATAAAGCAAAAAATAAGAATTCGCATAGTCAAAAGTACAATTAATTCACTAAATAAAAGAGGTAAATTGCTAAAAGAGAACAACACAATCCGAGGCCTTTCGCCCAAGATATTTTTTCCGAGAAAATAAGCGTTCCAAAGAGTGTAGATATACAAACAATAGCAACATTAATAACTGCCAGAACAGAAGAATCGGACCAAGTAACGGAATTATAAGCGCGCATCAAGAGAAATATCGAGAAAAAATTGGGTACACCTAAAATAACTCCTCCGATAACATTCCTGAATTCTATGCGTGTTCTTCGCCTAATTATCTGAGCAATAAGAATCCCCAAGCCAATTAAACCGGCAAGACCGAAGCCAAATGCAGAGAAAAGGGCCGTACTGATTACATCAACCTGTGTTTTTTGGACATAATTAAGCAGTAAATCTAAAATTCCACTGCCAAAAAATAAGATAAGTAACATCCACCATATTTGCTGCTTTGAATCACTTGATTTCTTTGAAAATGAAACAAGAATCACCCCAGAAAATGCCAATAAGATTGCTATAATTTTTAAGAAAGGAAGTTGTTCATTGTAAATAAAAACCATTCCAAGAACAGAAACCGCCATGCTCATTTTTACAGCTACTGATGTAATAGCCATTCCATTCTTCTGAGCGCTTTTTCCCATCAAAACAAAGAGCGAAATAAAGAGTAAAGCGGCTAATACTACATAGAAAATCCAGTTTGTATTTTCCCAAGCTTCTTCTTTTAAGTCACTTCCATAAAGAATGTAACCGCATAGAAAAGCGCTGATATAATTAAATACAATTGCTTGAAATGTATCTATTTTAAAGAGCGGGAAAACTTTAAAAAGCACGAAAATCAAACTTGATAAGAAGATGGCAAGAAATAAATCTGTCATTTTCGCTTGTAATAATAAATCATATCTGACCCAAACTTATAATTGTCATAAGGAACCTTATTAATTACTGGCGCTTTTATGCCTTCACCAAAACTAATGTCTCCAACAATTACGCGGGCTGCATCCCAAACATTATCAATGATAAAATATTGTAGCGTTCTACTGCCACCTTCAACGAAAACAGAAAGAATATTCCTTTTGTAAAGTTCCTCTAAAATATTTGCTGTTGAGGTTTCTGAAATTTTCACCCACTCGATATTTTCTTTCAGTTCGTTTTTCAAGCGATTAAAAACAATGGTTGGTGCTTCTTCAGAATAGATATTTACATCACTACTGATTTGTAGTTGACTATCTATAACAATTCTTATTGGATTTTTACCTTTATATTCTCGAACTGTTAAAGATGGATTATCATTGATAATTGTATTTCTACCAACTAAAATACTTTGTTCTTCACTGCGCCATTTGTGTACCAATGCTTTTGTTTCTGGTGCAGAAATCCAGTTACTTCCAACTTCTCCCTTTTCTCGCAACTTATCTAAATAACCATCATTTGTTTGCGCCCATTTTAAAATAACATAAGGTCGTTTTTTTTCATGAAAAGTGAAAAAACGTTTGTTTAACTCCTTGCATTCGTCTTCTAAAACTCCTTCAATCACTTCAATTCCTGACTTTATAAGTTTTTCAATTCCTTTTCCTGCAACAAGTGGATTTGAATCCCTACAGCCAACGACAACTTTTTTGAGCTTATACTTTATAAGTAAATCAACGCAGGGAGGAGTTTTTCCAAAATGAGCACAAGGCTCTAAAGAAATATAAACTGTAGATTCTGCTAGCAAAGATTTATCTTCAACTAATTCTATCGCACTATTTTCTGCATGTGAACTTCCAAAATGCATGTGAAATGCTTCACTGATAATGCGCTTATTATGAACTATTACGCATCCGACCATTGGATTAGGAGCTACCATTCCTTTTCCCAATAGGGCAAGATCAATACATCTTTGCATGAAATCACAATCATTCATATTGCAAAGTTAAGATATAAAACGTAATCTTTGAATAGACAATTTGAAGTATAATTTTGAGTTTTATTATTCTTGAAAATTTCAGTTTTTTGTTATTTTTGTTTAGTTCAATAAAATATTAATTTAACGATTTAACAATGCTCATTACAATTTTACTTTTAATTTTTACACTCATAATAGTTCCACTTGTTTGTTTCAATTTTGGAATCGCGCCCACTGACTTACAATGGGCAATTCTTTATCAGATGCTCTATATTTTAAGTGGCGTAATTGCTTATTGTTTTATAATCGGGGAGTTAGCAAAAAATAATTCTCAAGTAGATAAACTGTGGAGCATTGTGCCTATTTATTATGTTTGGCACATGACAGCTTTGGGGCTTTGGGATCCAAGAATGATTTTAATGTCAATATTAGTTAGTCTATGGGGTATTCGCCTGACTTATAATTTTGCAAGAAGAGGAGCCTATTCCTGGAAATTTTGGTCTGGAGAAGAAGATTACCGTTGGGAAGTTTTACGCAAACGAAAAGGATTTAATAATCCAATCATTTGGATGTTATTCAACTTATTTTTTATCTGCACTTATCAATTAACATTAATCTTCCT
>JBILAB010000170.1:0-4021 GCA_044354455.1 Crocinitomicaceae bacterium
AGAATATCCTTGTCTAAAAAAGTGAAAGATAGTGTAAAAGGTGTAATTAAATTTGTTAATAATTTTGAGGAGACAGTTGCAGAAATCGCTATAAAGAATAATTATTCGTTTGTTGTTTGTGGGCATATTCATCAACCTAAAATTAAAAAATTTACTAATTCCAAAGGGGAATCTGTTACTTATCTAAATTCTGGAGATTGGGTTGAAAATTCAACTTCATTAGAATACAATAATGGTGAATGGACCTTATATCAACATATTTCAAACCCCAAAAAGTCAGAAGCTTATGATAAAAGCGATTATTTCAAAGATGCATTAAGCTACGATCAGATCATAAAAGAAGTAGTTTCAAATTTAAATTTTCAGCGAGAATGAAAGTACTATATGCAATACAAGGCACCGGGAATGGCCACTTAAGTAGAGCTGAAGAAATTGTCCCTATTTTAAATAAATACGTTGACACCACAGTTCTTGTGAGTGGAAACCAATCTCAAATTCAATCAAATTTTGAAATTGATTATAAAAAAACAGGTCTAACGTTCTTAAGCGGAAAAACTGGAAAAATTGATCTATTACGGACAGTTTTCAAGTCCCACCCTATAGATTTCATAAATGAGATACGGCAATTTCCGATTTCCAATTTTGACTTAGTCATTACTGACTTTGAACCAGTTTCTGCTTGGTCAGCCCTAATGCATGGAGTTCCATGTATTGAAATGAGTCACCAAGCGGCGGTGATAAATTCAAAAGCACCAAAGTCAAATATAGAAAATCGCATTGGGAAATATATTTTAAACCACTACTGTCCTACTAAAGAAAAAATAGGTTTTCACTTTGAGTCATATGACA
Organism: Crocinitomicaceae bacterium; assembly: GCA_044354455.1. Classification (GTDB taxonomy): domain Bacteria; phylum Bacteroidota; class Bacteroidia; order Flavobacteriales_D; family Crocinitomicaceae; genus UBA952. Next base: position 850 of record JBILAB010000170.1, read on the forward strand.
ATACTATTTTTACACCAGTTATAAGAAGTAGCATTCGTGAGTCAGAACCAAAAAACATGGGGCATTACACGGTTTATCTACCTGCTTATCACGATGATATTTTACTTCAATTTTTAAAACAATTTCCTGTAAAGTGGGAGGTTTTCTCAAAATATTCAAAAAATAAATGGCAGCAAGATAATGTTCATTTTTTTCCAATTGATAAAACTTGTTTTAATAAAAGCTTTACAAATTCTACAGGTGTTCTTTGCGGAGCTGGTTTTGAACTACCTGCTGAGGCGCTTTTCCTGGAAAAAAAAATAATGGTTATTCCATTAAAAGGACAATATGAGCAACATTGCAATGCCATTGCTGCTCAGAATTTAGGAGTAAGCATGATAGAAAACCTAGATTTAATTAATTACAGAACAGTTAATTTATGGTTAAATCAAGGACCATGTAATAAAGTAACTTATTTAGATCAAACTGATAGTATAATTCAGAACATACTTACTGAATTTGAGCAAAACTATATTCAATCTAAAAGAGAGGCTTTTAATTTAGATAAAACAACCTTTGAAAAGCTATCAGTACTTAAATATTTGTTTTAATCTTTATTATTAAGAATATAACTCTTATACAACTCACCTTGAGCATGAAAAGGAGGTAAATCTCTTTTAGAGTAAGTATTTTTCATGTCAGCGAGAATACTTCTTGCCTTTATACTTCCTCTCCACTGAAAATCAAAAATACGTTGAATTTCAGTTTGGATTTTAATGTCCTTAATGAGCACCCCTACTTCAATACGCTGATCTAAATTTCGCTGCATCAAGTCTGCACTAGATATAATATAGATGGCTTGACCATTGTTTTCGAAAATAAAAAACCGGGAGTGTTCTAAATAGCGATCAACAAGACTAATAACTTCTATGTTATCACTTAATCCTTTCACGCCAGGCTTCATACAGCAAATTCCACGAATAATCATTTGAATCTTTACACCGCAATGACTTGCATAATAGAGTTTTTCAATTATTTTATTATCTGTAATATTATTTATTTTGATTTTAATACTGGCACTTTTTTTCGCTTTAGCATTTGCAATTTCATTATCTATATAAGAAATTAATTTTCTTCTTGTATTAAAAGGAGATACCAATAGATTACGGAATTGATATCTTTCTAGATTGTTCTCCAATAATTTAAATACTTTATTCACTTCCAAAGAAATTTCTAGATCTGAAGTTAAAAGTGCCAAATCCGAATAAATACTTGCAGTTTTTTCATTAAAATTTCCAGTACCTACAAACGTGACATATTGATCTTTTCCATCTATAATTTTTCTAATTTGTAGCAGTTTAGAATGAATTTTTAAGTTTGGTGAGCCATAAATCACATTTACACCAAATTCTTTAAGTCTATTACTCCACCAAAGATTATTTTCTTCGTCAAAACGAGCTTGTAATTCAAAAACTACAGTAACTTCCTTTCCATTAAAAACACATGCTAATAGCGCATTCATCACATCTGAATTCTTAGCAATTCTGTATATGTTAATTTTAATATCTTTCACCTTTGGATCTAAAGCCGCTTCACGAAGTAAATCTACTACATGATCAAATTTTTGATATGGAAAATGTAATAATACATCTTGTTCTAAAATTATATCTATGTGGCTTTTTTCACTTAAAAATAGAGGATGTGATTGTTTTGGTTCAGGTTGATATCTAAACTTTTTGATGTTAAAGTCAGGAAAGGACATAAAGTCTTTAAAATTGTGGTATCGACCACCTGGAATTTTATTGTTTGTGCTATTTATACCTAAAGATTTTATAAGGAATTTCAATAAATCGCTTGGCATTTTAGAGTCATAAACAAAACGAACAGGATCTCCTTTCTTTCTTTGCTTCAAACTTTTTTCTATTTTATCAAAAAAAGATAAAGATAAATCATCATCAATGTCTAATTCAGCATCCCTTGTAAACTTAAAAGTATATGCCATAATCTCAATCGGATTAAAGATTGAGAAAATTTCTTTAAGCTGAAGACGAATAATATCATCAATTAAAATAAAATCAATTCTATTTTCCTCATTTAAAACAAAAAACCGACTGTATTCACTTGGAATTTGAATTAATGCAAAGCGAATTTTATTCTTTGATTCTACAATTTTAACAGCCAAATAAATAGCATAATCGCGTAGTCTTGGAAAGTTATTTTTTTTTTCTAAAATAATTGGGAAAATAACGTGCTTTAAGTTTTCATTGAAATAATCTTTTATAATTATTGATTGTTTATTACTCACTTTACTTTCATTCAGCATATATATATTTTCCTTCTCAAAATCATCTTTTATTAGTATAAATGCATTTTCAAATTGCTTTTGTTGCTTCATTACAACTTTTCGAATCTCTTGATAAAGTTGCTCAGCATTGCCATTAAAACCATCAATTTTTTGTTTTTTTAAATGCTCGATTCGCTTTAAATTTGCAACTCTAACTCTATAAAATTCATCCATGTTATTAGAGTAGATTCCTAAAAACCGCATGCGCTCAGTTAGAGGTACAATTGGATCTAAAGCTTCTTGAAGAACTCTTTCATTAAAGGAAAGCCAGCTTAGCTCTCTGTTTATTATATTCATAATAAATTATGGGGTTTTAGATTTATCAAGTTTATTGCTCAAGCAGAATTTTTATGTCATTCTCTAATTAACTAATAATTTAATTTTTTTATAATAGTCCTCGCCAAAACAAAACAGGTAAACTCCAGGCTTCAGACCAGATAAATCAATTTTGGTGTCTATTAAATTTAAACTGCCATTCAACATTATTTTCCCTTCATTATTTGATATTCTATAGTTAGAATTTAAAAAATTACTAATTATTTGAATAGTAACAAAATCATCGGATGGATTTGGATAGACTAAAAATAAATTTTCATTTATATCTGAAATACCGTTACACAAGTCTATTGTAATGATGATACTATCCGTGTTAGAACAATTATTTAAGTCCGTTCCTGTAAGAAAATATGTTGTAGTCATTGTTGGCACAAAACTTTCTGCATTTACAACACTATTAGACCAAGAATAAGATGCTGCCCCACTCCCACTTAAAGTAACAGATTGGCCCAAACAAACTATTGATGCACTAGAATTTGCTGTAACATCTGGCAATGGAAATACGCTTATAAT
>JBILAB010000172.1:0-4017 GCA_044354455.1 Crocinitomicaceae bacterium
ATACTTAAATTAAAGTTTAAGGAGTAGGGGAAATAACCCGGGTAAGAAACACTAATTGCATAATCCCGATTTATAGGAAGTGCAACCATAAAAGAACCATCTATTTTATCTGCATCGGAAATAATTACTACTTGCCCACTTTCTATGTCAATAAGTTGAAAATGCCCTGCTAGTGCTTTTCTGGTTTTTAAATCAAAAACTAATCCATCAAAATAAAAAGTTTTTGTTGGTTTTATTTCATCTGGTAGATTAAAATAATAAATATCTAAATCCCCATAACCTCCGGGCCTATTAGAAGCAAAAAACGCAATGTCACCTTTTGCAGATACCATCAATGAATTTTCATCAAATAATGTATTAATTGGGTATCCGAGATTTTCTGCTTTTGACCAATTACCTTTTTTATCCATGCGACTTACAAATAAGTCAGATCCGCCCATTCCTACGTGTCCTCTTGATGCAAAGTAAAGTGTTTTTCCATCCGGATGAATGTGAACAGATTCTTCAGCATAGGATGTGTTTATTGTGTTTGGAAGTCGTTCAGCAGCACTCCACTTTCCATCATTTTGCAGTTTAGAAACATAAATATCTGAGTCTCTTTTTCCATCTTTATTGCGTACACCTCGAATAAAATAGAGGGTCTTTCCATCAGCAGAAAGTGAAGGTTGTGTTTCCCAATTTTTAGAGTTTACACTACCAGGAAGATTAATTGGAGTAAGCCAATTCTTCCCTAGTCGTTTTGTATAAAATAAATCACAGCTCCCATAACCGAATCTTTCGTTACCATAATCCCCAGTTTCATCAGAGCAGGCAACAAAAATCAAGCTTTTACCATCAGAGGAAATTGTTGGAGCACCTTCATTGTTTATTGTATTAACATTGCTTGGCATGGAAAAAGATTTTTCCCAAATTCCATTTTCATTATTATTATTTGAAATAAAGAAATCCTCTTGGAATTGTGCTGCGCTATTTAAAGGGAGTCGTCTTGTAAAAAGCATTGTTTTTCCGTCAACTGTTATACTCGGATAGTATTCTGGATAAATTGAATTTATTCCTTCACCAAGATTTATAGGGTCAAAAGGTTTTGGATGCTTCATTGCAAAAACTGCAAAGTTTGCATTGGCTTCTATTTCTCGCGCTTTAAAGGTCCATTCTTCAACTGCATTTGGGTTGCGAATAAAAACACCTATATTTTTAAGTGCATCTTCGTACTTCCCGATTTTTAACTCACAAGTTGCTAAGAAAAAATTTGTTTTACTACTAATACTATGAGTGGGATGAATATTTAATGCTTTTTTGTAATGGAAAATTGCTTTTTCAAGGTCTCTATTTTTTTCATTTAATTCAGCAGCTAAAACATGAGCCTCCCAAAAATTCGGGTCTTTTTCAATAGCTTTATTCGCTAATTCAATCCCTAATTTGAAATCTGGAATATTTGATTCTGGATTGATGTTTTGCATTGGAGCCGACCGCGCTTTTTCAAATAGTTTTATTGCTTTCTTGCTTTTACTTGAATATGGAAATTGCGAAAATGAGAAGTTGGCGTACAAAAAAAATACTGAAAATAAAACTAGGGATTTTATCATTGCAATTAGGGAATGTGCATGAATTTATGAGTTTGTAACGAAATCCGCCACTTATTATTGTTTTTTATAAACTCAATAATTAGGGGCAATAAGCTATCACTTTTAGACCATTCTGGTTGTAAATAAAGATTGCAACAAGGTTTAACTTTTTCTGCATGTTTTTCGGCCCAAGCTAAATCGGAAGGGTGATTTATAACAATTTTAAGCTCATTAGCAAGTTGGTAAGCTTCTTCGCAGGGTGCTTTAAATTTCTTTGGTGAAAAACAATACCAATCTACAATGCCTTTTAATTCATAACAACCTGAAGTTTCAATTGCAACTTCGATTTTTAGTGTTTTCAATTTTTTAATAAAGGGAGCTAAATTATAAAGCGCTGGTTCTCCACCTGTTATGACAACAAAATCAGTATTTGTTTTTTTGATTTCAGATATTAGAAAATCAATACTAAGAATCGGATGCGCTTCAGTATCCCAACTTTCTTTTACATCGCACCAAACACAACCCACATCACAGCCTGCCAATCTAACAAAATAGGCTGCCCTCCCTGAATATGCACCTTCACCTTGTATTGTGAAAAAGTGCTCCATTATAGGAAGCTCTAAATCTGCATTGACTTTATGAATGTCCATATGCAAAGTTAGTAATTACAATGTTTATTTATACCCTATTTTTACAGGAGTTGCAAGTATTTTTTTTGCTAAGAATAGAACTTTTTTCTAAAATTGTATTTGATTAAAAAATTAATGTAATTTTACAACAAGATTTAAGATTTGAAAAAACAATATTTCTTTTCATTCGTACTTGCAACGCTATCCTTTATAGCAGCAAAATCTTTACAAAAGGTTGGTGTAGATAATTACTACCACGAAAAAGCAACAACTTTTTTAAAAGAAGATGGCTATTTTAATTTAGCTCAATCTGATCAGATTTCATTACTTCCAATGGGAATAGAATCTTTTTCTGATATTGCTTTTCTTGATTCTACTATTTTAATTTGTCTTCAAGAAGATAAAAGTTCTTTGGTTTTATTTGATTTGTATTCTAATCAAGTTTCAACTCCAATAAATATTAATTTCCCAAATAAAATCATAGATTTTTCACGAATTGATTCTACAATTATTTTGCTTGATGATCAAGTACAGGTTCATTTTTTATTGCCCCCTTATGATTCAAGTTCCCTCTTGACAGAAAATGATATTTTAGGCGATTGGAAATCTGCTGCTACCTGCATTCATGAATCAACTAAGCGCATGTTTATTTTAACTCAAAATAACTTTGATGTTGATAATCCTGTAAGTAATTCAATCTATACTTATACTATTTCTAAGCGTAAATTAAATGAAAAGGCACTTTTCGACATATCAATTAGTGATATAGAAATGTTTGCAATAGAAAATAATATTGCTACCCCTCAAAATAAATTTACAGATTTAAGTGATAGTCTTTCGCAGCTAATTTTTAATCCATCAGCAATGGCTATTCATCCAAAAACTAATGAAATATATATTCTTTCTTCAGAAAATAGAAGTATCGTTGTATTTAATCAATTCGGAGAAGTGCAAGATCTATTTTTTTTAGACGAGAAATTAGTGTCCAATCCCAAAGCAATGACTTTTCATCCTTCTGGTGATTTATTAATTTCTAATTCTGATTTAATGTCACCAGCAATTGTTCGTTTAAAATGGAACAAAATATTTCTATCAAAAAATAGATTCGAATTAGTTCCTATTCGTTAGTATCCAATTTCTTATAAAGGGTCCCTCATTCATGAGTAAGTCAATCATGGATAAATTTGAGTTAAATTCCTTTCCATATGAAAAAACTTGCTGGTATTCTTTAATTTCAAATGAATTCTGCATAAAATCAAAAGTTCTAAAATCTCTCTCAGTTTTTTCAGCATATAGTTTTGTATATCCAATTGTTTTATTTATTTCAAGAATAGAAAATAAGAACTCAAAAATTCGATGGGTTTTATCTACAAGGAATTCATCTTTAGCAAGTAAAATTTGATTTATTTGTTGTTCATAATCCTCAAAATAGGGAGCTGAGGCATAAGCACTTTTTATGGCTTTCCAATGATTTGTTTGCCACGATTTTCCAAAATCAATGCGAATATCTTTTGTCTTTATTTTTATACCGTTAGACTGATTTAATGGGATACTCAAGCGTAAAATACCATTTCCTGATAGAATTTCACAGCGATTACGAATGCTTTGCTTAACAAAATTCTCGTGAATTTCAAGATTTGTATTTGTTTCCGAAAAATACTCCTTCAAATAATGAATGGAAGGAAAATAAGCAATTGGAAGAATCGTCATTAATGAATAAATTTGAAAATTCGATCATAACGAATTCCCAAATATGAACTTTTAGAAAACCAGACCAGCGATGCGCGACCTACAACATGATCTTCTGGAACAAAGCCCCAAAT
>JBILAB010000171.1:0-4017 GCA_044354455.1 Crocinitomicaceae bacterium
TTTGAATGCTTGTAGAGAGATGTTGTCTTTGATTAACTTTAAACAAGACTCCCATACACCTTCGTGACTTTTAATCATAATTGAATTTTATAAACAGTTTATTTTTACTTTAAAAAAGTGATAAAAACACTTTCAAAGCGTATTTTTTTGGAGAGTACAAAGATTTGTATAAAAAAGTTAAAAAAAAAATTGATTTGCTATTGACTTTATAGTTTTTTTTTTAAAGTTTAAATTTTATCGTGTTTTTTTTACTTTATTATGTACTTTCGAAAGTAGTTAAAATTATTAACTTACTGTTCTACTAATTGTTAAATAAAAAAAATAAAATTATAAAAATGCTTAGAAAATTTGAAGGCGCTCATTTTGTAAGAGTGAGGTACAGCGAAACAGACAAAATGGGCTTCTGTTATTACGGGAATTATGCTACATTTTTAGAGCTTGGTCGCGTTGAACTTTTAAGGGAAAACAAAATTGTCTACAAAGAACTTGAGGATTTAGGAATTTTATTGCCAGTTTCAGAATTAAGCATCAAATACCTTCACCCAGCAAAATATGATGACCTTCTAAAAATAAAAACTACAATTAGCGATCTTAAAGGAGCTCGAATTTACTTTAACTATGAAATTTTTAATGAAAAAGAAATTCTTTTACTAAGCGCCACAACTACTTTGGTGTTTGTCGATGCAAAAACTATGAGGCCAATAGCTGCACCAGACTTCATATTAGATATTCTAAATTAAAGAAAGGACTTCTTTGAACTCAAAATCTTTTCTCTGAAGCGTCAAATCTAAAAGGAGTTCTTGAAGAGACAAAAAATAAAATTAAATTTGTGGCATGAAACAACTAATAGAATGTGTTCCGAACTTTAGTGAAGGTTCTGACTTGAGTATAATTAAGCAAATTACGAATGAAATTGAAAGTGTTGAAGGAGTTCGTCTACTGGATGTAGATCCTGGGAAAGCAACTAATAGAACAGTTGTTACTTTTGTTGGAGAACCAATTTCAGTTATTGAAGCAGCATTCCGCGCTATAAAAAAAGCTGCGGAGCTAATTGATATGCGTAAACATACTGGAGAACACCCACGAATGGGAGCAACAGATGTTTGTCCTTTAATTCCTGTGGCAAATATTTCAATGGAAGAAACCGCTGAATGGTCAAAGAAATTGGGTGAGCGCGTAGGAAATGAATTGGCTATTCCAGTATATCTTTATGAGGATGCGCAAAAAAATCCGGAACGTAAAAATCTTTCTATAATTCGTGCTGGTGAATACGAAGGGTTTTCCAAAAAAATTCTTTTGAGTGAATGGGCTCCAGATTTTGGGAAAGCAATTTTTAATGCTAAAAGCGGTGCAACAGTAATTGGCGCTCGAGATTTTTTAGTTGCATACAATATAAATCTGAATACAACATCCACGAGACGAGCAAATGCTATTGCTTTTGATGTTCGGGAATCAGGAAGGAAAATCCAAAATGAAAAAGGAGAAGAAATAGTGCAGCCTGGAACACTAAAATCCGTAAAGGCTATTGGTTGGTTTATTGAAGAATATGGCGTAGCTCAAATCAGCATGAATCTGACAAACGTTAATATTACTCCCATACATATTGCGTTTGATGAAGTTTGTAAGAAAGCAAATGAAAGAGGTGTTCGTGTCACAGGTTCAGAATTAGTTGGTTTGATTCCTTTAAAATCTCTGCTAGATGCAGGAAGGCATTTTTTAGAAAAACAACAACGAAGTGTTGGCGTAAGCGAAAAAGAATTAATTCATCTTGCAGTAAAATCACTCGGCCTTGATGAACTTTCAGAATTTATACCAGAGAAAAAAATCATTGAATACTTACTAAACGAGGAAAAACAAGACAAACTTGTTAATTTATCATTACAAGCGTTTGCAAATGAAACTGCAAGTGAATCGCCAGCTCCTGGCGGAGGATCAATCGCCGCATACATGGGTTCACTCGGAATTTCGCTGGCAACAATGGTTGCAAATCTTTCAGCACATAAAAAAGGTTGGGATCAGCGATGGAAAGAATTTAGCGCCTGGGCAGAAAAAGGTCAAAAGATAAAAGATGAATTATTGTACTTAGTTGATGAAGATACCAATGCATTTAATAAAATAATGGAGGCATTCTCACTGCCAAAATCCTCTGAGCAAGAAGTAAAATTTCGCTCTGAAGCAATTCAAAATGCTACAAAATTTGCTACAGAAGTTCCGCTTAAGACAATGATTTTAGCATATTCTTCTTTCCCAATAATAAAAGCAATGGCAGAGATAGGGAATCCAAATTCCATAAGTGATGCAGGTGTAGGTGCTTTGTGCGCAAGAAGTGCGGTTATTGGTGCATATATGAACGTGAGAATTAATGCAGCAGAACTAAAAGATGAGGCATTTAAAAAAGAAATTTTGGCAAAAGCTGAAAAAATAAAAAACGATGCGATTAAAGAAGAAGAAGCGATTTTAAAAATCGTTTATGCAGTTATTTGATTCTCTTTTAAAAAGATTTTGTTCTTCACATTTACAAGAAAAACGATAGTTTCAAAATTAACATTTGAACATTGATAAAGATTTAATTTTCTCAAAAATTAATAAGACCTTCAGCATACTTTTGCTGAGTTATGAATTTAGAGAATTCTTCTATACAAGCCCTAGTAAAATTAATTGACGATCCCGATGATTCTGTATTCGAGCACGTAAGGGGTAAATTAATACAATTTGGGCCTGATGCAATTCCTTATTTGGAACAATCTTGGGAAAATGATTATTATGGATTAATCTTTCAAACGAGAATTGAAAACATCATTCAAGACATTCAATTTGAAGTCATAAAAAATCAATTACTTGAATGGACGGCCTCATCAGAGAAAGATTTACTAGAAGGCGCGATAATTATTGCAAAATTCCAATATCCAGATTTAGATGATTCTCAAATATATAATTCAATACAAGCTATCCGAAAAGATATTTGGCTTGAATTAAATGATAATCAGACAGCTTACGAACAAGTAAAAATCTTTAATCGTATCTTCTTTGGAATGTATCATTTTCAAGGAGACACAAAAAATTATTATTCTCCTGTTAATTCCTGCATCAATGTTGTAATGGAAAGCAAAAAAGGTAATCCTTTAGTAATCAGTTTAATTTACAGTATTATTGCTCAAAAATTAGACCTTCCCATTTATGGTGTGAACTTGCCAAATCATTTTATTTTGGCTTATATGGATGATAAAGGAACCGGATTTTTAAGCAATACCCAAAATGAATACGGCGTATTATTTTACATAAACGCTTTCTCAAAGGGCAGTGTTTTTGATGCTGCAGAAATTAAATCTTTTTTAGATGAACTCAAATTAAGCTATGAACGCACTTTTTTTGAGCCCTGCTCTAATACGAGTATTATAATGAGGATGATCAATAACTTAATCGCTTCCTATCAACAAATTGGAAATGCTGAAAAAGTGGAAGCACTTATTCGTTTAAAAGAGATTTTAGATTAAAATTGGATTGACCTCAATTCTGACAACTGCGTTATCTGAGGATTTATAAAAGGTGCTTTTTGAGCTACCGCATCAAAATAAGAAAGTAAGCGTGTATCATTTCCTTCTACCACTAAAACTTCCAGTCGCGTAAAAAAATCTATCCCTAATTCTGAGCCCATGCGTTTTGCAAAATGAACTGAGGAATCAATGGAACATCCAGAGGCAGATTCGATATTTTCATCTACAGAAAAGATTAAATACTGCGAAAAAAGTAAAGTTGCATTGCATTGTAATCTTTTACCATGAGCAGACCAGCTATCAAGAAATACAGTTAATTGCTCTTTTAAAAATTGCTCCTCTGAGGCTACTAATTTTCTATTCGCAAGATGCAACCAAATGCGACTTGAATCAGGTAACTCAGGAAAAAGTGATTTAAAGATCTGCTGCATTGGCAATTAATTCTGCTACATCTAAAACTTTTATAGCATCTTCTTTTTCAACATTTTTAATGCCGTCTGTCATCATAGTATTACAAAAAGGA
>JBILAB010000173.1:0-3999 GCA_044354455.1 Crocinitomicaceae bacterium
CACTTGTAGAATTGCAAACATGTTCGAGTATTCCTACAAAAGTTACTATGAATGAATACATTGAGATTTCAAAATTTTACAGTACTCCAAAGAGTAATTTGTTTATAAATGGGATTTTAGATAAGGCTATTTCACAGTTAACAAAGGAAAAAAAGATTAAAAAAATAGGTAGGGGATTAGTAAGTTAAAAAATAAGAAATGCAGAAAATAATTTTTTATACGCTTTTAAATTTAAGTCTTGTATTCTTTGGTTGTTCAGAGAATAAACCACTTGAAGTAGGGCAGAAAACTACTATGGAAATCGATTCTGTTTTTAACGCTGGGACAGTTGTGAAAGGAGAAATTATACATGCAACATTTAAAGTCCGAAATACAGGAGATTATCCTTTGGTTTTTGGTGAAGTAAGAGCTTCTTGTGGCTGTACGGTTCCTAGTAAACCACAAAAACCAATTCAGCCAGGAGAAACAAGTCAAATAACAGCAGAAGTGAATACAGCAAATTTGACTTCTAAGCAAATTATTAAATCAGTAACAACAATGTCGAATACTGAACCTAATATTCATCTATTAGAAATTAAAGCAAAAATAAAATAATAGTATAAACAATTAAATAAAGTAAGTTATGAGTGGTCAAGGAATGCAAAGTTTATTAATGTTAGGTCTAATGGTCTTAATTTTCTATTTTTTTATGATTCGTCCTCAAATGAAGAAGCAGAAAGAGTTGAAGAATTTTAGAGAGAATTTAAAAGCTGGTGATAAAGTTGTTACCATTGGAGGTATTCATGGAAAAATACTTGAGGTTTCTGATACGACAGTTTTGGTTCAAGCAGAAGGTACAAAACTTCGTTTTGACAAATCGGCAATTGCTCAAAGTTCAGAGGATCAAATTATGATGAAGTAAAATTGAATTTATTTATTTAATTTTAAGAAATTAGCACTTGACTTTTGTTGTTCTAGCTAAAAACAGATTTTTTTTATTAAGACTGTCTTAAACCTTTCTATATCCTAATTGTTTTTTTTATAATAAACTAAATTCTTAAAATTTAAATTGTATGAAAACAAAATCATTATTCTTATTCATTCTAGGATTTTCTTATTTGTCTTTGGCACAATCCTTTACTACTGGAGTTGTAAATTTATCTTCAACGCCTGGCTTAGCTATGTCAGTTAAATTAGACATTGGTAGCAACGTTACGATGACCTTAGTAGGACCGTCTGGAAGATGGTTTGCTCTCGGCTTTGGTGCTGAAAACATGGAGGCTGAAACTGACGTAGTTGCTGTTCATTCTGCAGGTACCTTATCTAATTTCGATGCTAAATTAATCGGTTATGCAGCTCCAGTTGCAGATGCACTTCAAAATTGGACAATCACCTCAAATCAAGTGGTTTCAGGAGTAAGAACTATTGTTGCTACACGCCCATTGGATACTGGAGATGCTAATGATTATACCTTTTCAGCTGAAGAAGGGACACTATCACTAATTTGGGCTAGGGGAAGTTCAAATTCTTTCAGTTATGGCTATCATGGTAGCTCAAATCGTGGTATTGTAAATGCAACATTTACGCCTTTAGTTTCTAGTTCTCCACTTGCACTTCAATTATTTTTGGATGGATATTACATTTATGGTTCAAATCCTGCAAGTATGAGAGCGGCTAGATATATTAATCTTTTAGAGTCTGGATCTGCAAATCCTGGAGCGAATACAGATGTTGATCTTATTACTATTGAATTAAGAAGCGCAGCAAACCTTAATGTTGTCGCTTACAGTGTTTCTTCTATTTTACAAACAAATGGTAGTCTGCAGTGTACGTTTCCTGCTGGTGCATTTGGAAATTCTTATTACATTGTAGTTAAACATAGATCTTCAATACCTTTGTGGAGTGCAAATCCTGTAACTATGTCAGGTTCAACAACTCTTAATTTTTCAAACAATAGTGCAAATGCTTTTACTGATGGTTCTGTAGCTCCAATGAAAACATTAGTTTCAGGTTTATATGGAACGAGATTAGGAGAGTTGAATGGAGATGGGTATTTAGATGGTGTAGATTATTCGACTTTCGAATCCAATGTATATTCATCAGCATACGGTGGTTTATTTTTACTAGATGGCGACTTAAATGGCGACTCTTATGTTGACGCTAGCGACTTCGCGGTTTTTAATTTTAACTCAACATTAGGTTCTTATGAACAAAGACCTTAAAAAAGGGTAGAGCTTTTAAATTTGTTATTTAATCAAATAATTTTATGAAAACACTTGTCATTTTATCAATCTTTATAGGGTTTTATACAAAAGGATATACCCAAACCATTAACGGAACAATTATTCATGATGGCATTGTTCGCACATATAAATTATATATCCCTTCAATTTATAATGGAAATACGGCTGTTCCAATACTTTTTAATTTTCATGGGTATACCAGTAATTCAAATGAACAAATGTTTTATGGGGATTTTAGAAATATCGCTGATACGGCTAATTTTCTTGTGGTTCATCCTCAAGGGACATTAGACAATACCAATACAACACATTTTAATGTCGGGTGGGGCGGAAGTACGGTTGATGACGTAGGTTTCACAGAAGCATTAATAGATTCTTTATCAGCTGCTTATTCGATTGACCAAAACAGGATTTATGCAGTTGGAATGTCAAACGGTGGATTTATGAGTTTTCAACTTGCCTGTGAGTTGAGTTCTAAAATAGCGGCCGTGGGTTCTGTTACAGGTTCCATGACACCTTCCACATTGGGGAATTGTAATGCTTCGCATCCTATGCCAATTATTCAAATCCACGGAACAACTGATCCAACAGTTCCTTATAATGGCTCAGCAGGGTGGACAGCATCCGTTACAAATATTTTAAACCATTGGGCCACATTTAATAATTGTTCTCCAGCACCAACGGTTGTTAATGTGCCTAATACAAATGTATTAGACGGAAGTACCGTTGAGAAATACACCTACGAAAATGGAGATAATTGTAGCGAGGTGGTTCATTTTAAAGTTACCAATGGTCAACATACATGGCCTAGTAGTATTTTTAATTTCGCAGGAACCAACTATGACATCAATGCGTCTGTAGAAATTTGGAATTTTATTTCTAAGTATGATATTTTTGGATTAATCTCTTGTAATCCAGCAACTATTGAAGATCAATTTGGAATGGAAGATTTTCAAATATTTCCAATTCCATGTAGCGAATCTATACATGTAGATTTAAAAATCGCTGAATCTTCTTTGTATGAAATCTATTCTTTGTATGGGAAACTTTTAAAATCAGGATATATTTCAATAAATAGCAACGGAATAGATCTTTCTGATTTTGATCCGCAAGGATACCTTCTTAAGATAGGAGGCAGATACCAACGCTTTATTAAACTTTAACCTAATCATTACTATAATAATTCATTACTATTCTTTGTATGGGAAACTTTTAAAATCAGGATATATTTCAATAAATAGCAACGGAATAGATCTTTCTGATTTTGATCCGCAAGGATACCTTCTTAAGATAGGAGGCAGATACCAACGCTTTATTAAACTTTAACCTAATCATTACTATAATAATTCATTATCATTACTTGGATAATCTATTTAACATAATATTAATTATAAAACAATATCATGTATCTGGAATTGGAACAATACATCTGGCGAATTGTTTTAAATTTGTCAACTACAATTAATGGTTACAGACAATCAAAGTTTACAAGAATTAGATTTCCAAAAAGTAATTTCACAATTGGCTAGCTATGCTATTTGTAAAAGCGCGCAAAATAAAATTTTCACGCTTCAACCGTCAGGAAAATATAATGAGGTTTTAGAAGCGCTTGAAACAGTTCAAGAAAAATTATATATCAAGAATAAAGGATTAGTTTTTCCAGCGCTTGAATTTGAAGAATTAATACATGAATTAAAAATTCTTCCGATTGAAAACTCGGTTCTATCTACCGAAGGTGTTCAGCGCATTTTGTTAGCTAGTAACATGGTAAATGCTA
>JBILAB010000029.1:0-14831 GCA_044354455.1 Crocinitomicaceae bacterium
CTTTATTATGATGACACTGGCAGAAAAAAAGAAGTTACTTCTTTTATGAAAAGCTGGGGAAATGATGAAAAAGTTATTGCTATTCATACTTCTGGATCTACTGGAAATCCAAAAAATATTGAACTAGCAAAAGAAAAAATGCTGATTTCCGCAAGAAAAACACTAGAATATTTTAAGATTGAAAAAGGAAGTAGCGCGCTCTTATGTCTTTCGCTTGAAACAATTGCAGGAAAAATGATGCTTGTACGATCACTTATTGGAGGATTAAAACTTCATGTTGTAACAGTGTCAACTAATCCAATATTAGCGCTAAAAAACCCGATTGATTTTGTAGCACTTGTTCCTATGCAATTAGAAGCCGCAGTAGATACAGCTTTCGAAAAATTAAAGTCAATTAAGACTATTTTGGTTGGTGGAGCTCCTGTTTCAGAAGAATTAATTCAGAAATTAAAAGACAAAAAGATTACAGTATTTCAAAGTTATGGAATGACCGAAACTATTTCCCATGTTGCAATTCGAAAAATTGGATTTGAAACAGAAGAATACTATCAAGCATTACCAGGAATAACATTTAGTAGTGAAGAACAACGATTAATAATTAACTACCCAGATGTATTAAGTGAAAAATTACGAACAAACGACTGCGTTAATTTGATTGATTCAAAACATTTTCAATATCTGAGCCGCTATGATTTTATTATTAATACCGGAGGAATAAAAGTAAATCCAGAGGAAATTGAGTTAAAATTAAAACCCCTACTCAAAAAACCTTTTTTTATTTGGTTTATGAAAGATGTTCATTTAGGACAAAAAATTGTTCTAGTAGTTCAAGAAAAGGTAAATCTTAAGTTGAAAAAAAAGGATTTCACTCACTATCTTAATAAGTATGAAATTCCAAAAAACTATTGTCAAATTAAAGCTTTTGTTCTTAGTAAAAGTCAAAAAATTGATAGGATTAAGACAATGCAGACGATAGATTTTAAGCAATGGAAGATTATAGAATAAAATTATTATTTAATTCAAAATGACAAAAAAAGAAAAAGCTGCATATATAATTAACGAATTGGAGATCTTATTTCCTGAAACACCTATTCCTCTGAATCATAGTGATCCATACACACTCTTAATTGCAGTTCTATTATCTGCTCAATGCACAGATGAACGAGTTAACAAAATAACACCTTTACTTTTCAAAAAAGGCCCTACTCCATTTGAAATGGTAAAATTAAGTGTTGAAGAAATAAAAGCAATCATTCGGCCCTGCGGACTTTCTCCAAAAAAATCACAAGCAATTTGGAATCTTTCGGCTATCTTAATTGCAAAAAATAAAGGAGAAGTGCCAGTTTCATTTGAATTATTAGAGGAGTTGCCAGGCGTTGGACACAAAACTGCATCTGTTGTTATGTCACAGGCTTTTGGTTTTCCTGCTTTTCCTGTTGACACGCACATTCATCGATTATTAACTAGGTGGGGAATTAGCTCAGGAAAAAATGTAGTTGAAACTGAAAAAGCAGCAAAAAAAGTATTTCCAATTGAAACATGGAATAAGCTCCACCTTCAAATTATATTTTATGGTAGATTATTTTCACCTGCTAGAAGCCCTAAATTAGCAAATGATTATATTACTAGAAGTATTGGTACTGCTCGTGCTTTAAAAGAATTAAAATGATATTAACAAGTGTTGATAAACAGTACTCAAATCTTTTTATAAAGTAATTGCATCATTATTTTTTTGAAGGATTTTCATTTGTTATATTTGTTGTATGGATCCAATGGAAAACAATCGCAAACCAATTTCTCGTATAAAAAGCCCTTCAGTACTTAGCGGAGACATCGGAAAATTACCACCTCAAGCAATAGAAATTGAACAAGTTATTCTTGGAGCAATGATGTTGGAAAAAAGTGCGATAGATGATTGTGTTGAAATCATAAACCAAAATAGTTTTTACGATCCAAAACACCAAATAATATTTAAAACCATTCGCGATTTATTCTCCACTACTAACCCTGTAGACTTGGTAACAGTTACCTCGAAACTTCAAAAAAATGGAGAATTAGCAGCAGCAGGTGGAGCAGGATATATTTCATCGCTGACAAATCGAGTTGCTTCCTCAGCACACATTCAATTCCATGCTCGAATTATTACCGAAAAATTTATAAAAAGAGAACTTATTCGTGTTAGTAGTGAAATAATTCGAGATGCTTACGATGAAACTTGTGATGTCTTCGAATTATTAAATAGCGCAGAGTCAAACTTGTTTCAAATTGCAGAAAACAACATGAGCAAACAAGCTCTAAGTATGAAAAGCCTTCTTGGAGAAGCAATTCAGGAAATAGAAAAAGCTTCAAAAAATAAAGATGGAATTTCAGGAGTAGCTTCAGGTTTTCATGATTTAGATAAAATTACTGCTGGATGGCAACGTTCAGATATGATTGTACTTGCAGCAAGACCTGGTATGGGAAAAACTGCTTTTATACTTTCTATGGCAAGAAATACGGCAATTGACCACAAAATGGGGGTTGCAATTTTTTCCTTGGAAATGTCATCCGTGCAATTGGTAAAACGATTAATTGCAAGTGAGGCTCGAATTGATTCAGTTAAATTACGAAAGGGAGAATTAGAAGACCATGAATTCCAACAAATGCATTCACGCATTGTGAATTTATCAAGTGCTCCAATTTTTATAGATGATACACCAGGATTAAGTATTTTTGATTTTAGAGCAAAATGTAGGCGTTTGAAAGCTCAACACAACGTAGAATTAATAATCATAGATTACCTTCAATTAATGTCTGCCAAAGATGGAAAAGGATATGGGAATCGCGAACAAGAAATTTCTACAATCTCTCGGTCTATTAAAGAAATCGCGAAAGAATTAAATGTTCCAATTATTGCACTTGCTCAGTTAAGTAGAGCAGTAGAATCACGCGGTGGAGAAAAGCGCCCTATGCTATCTGACTTACGTGAATCGGGAGCTATAGAACAAGATGCAGACATTGTTTCATTTATTTACCGTCCAGAAACATATGGTTTAACTACCAATGACAATGGAGATTCAACGCAAGGAATGGCAGAAATTATAATCGCAAAACATAGAAATGGACAAACTGGAAGAGTTAATTTACGTTTTGTTCCTGAGTTTGCTCGTTTTGAAAATTTGCATGAAGTAAGCGATCATGAATTATCTAAACCATTGAAAAACAATCTTTCAACCTTTAATCAAGATTCAAATACCTATACTCTTCCCAGTAAAATGAATTCCTCGGACGATCAGAATGAAGAATTTAATCAAAATGAAGATGAGGACAATCCATTTTAAAATAATGCTAAGTCGATTTTTTTTATTCCTTTTACTCATTTTTTCAAGCCAATTAAAAGCTACTCAGCTATTAGTTCCAATGGACGAATCTCAAACAAATCATTTAAAAGCTTACGGACTTGCATTTTGGACTTTAGAAAATAGTATTACTATAGAATGGCTTTTAAATTATAGGGGAGGATCTTTTTTAATGCCTCATTTAAAAACAATTGAAGAAGAACTTATATTTCGAGGCATTCGCTATGAAGTTTTAGCAGAAGGGCAAGTCAACCAAATCAGAGCACAAATTGCAAATCCCGATGTAAACATGGAAATAGTGCAACTAGAAAAAGCACCGAAAATTGCAGTGTATACTCCACCTGACAAACAGCCGTGGGACGATGCCGTAACTATGGTTTTAGAATACGCAGAAATAAATTATGAAAAAATTTACGATTCTGCAATTGTCATGGGAATGCTTCCTAAATATGATTGGCTGCACCTTCACCACGAAGATTTTACGGGTCAATATGGAAAATTTTATGGCTCTGCAAGATACCAATCTTGGTATCAGCAACAAGTTATTACAGCAGAAAAAAATGCTAAAAACCTAGGTTTTACAAAAGTTTCAGAACTAAAATTAGCAGTTGCAAAAAACTTAAAAAACTTTGTCATCGGAGGAGGCTTCTTATTTACAATGTGTAGTGGAACAGATAGTTTTGATATTGGCTTGGCTGCTCAAGGAACTGATATTTGTGAATCTATTTTTGATGGTGACCCATCAGATTCACGTGCTCAAGAGAAATTAGATTTTAGTCAAACCTTTGCTTTCAAGGATTTTCATCTTATAAAAGACCCTATGATTTATGAGTATTCCGATATTGATGCAACTGATTTAAGAAATAATCGAATTATTACAGAAGCGATGGATCAATTTACACTTTTTGATTTTTCAGCAAAATGGGATGTGATACCAACTATGCTAACGCAATGTCATGTTGATGTAGTAAAAGGATTTATGGGACAAACAACAGATTTTAGAAAGGAATTTATAAAGTCAAATGTGCTAATTTTAGGAGAAAATAAAGTTGCAGGTACTGCACGCTACATTCATGGAGAAATGGGGCAAGGAACTTGGACATTTTATGGCGGTCATGACCCAGAAGATTACCAACATTTAGTAAATGACCCACAGACAGATTTGAATCTTCACCCAAATTCACCAGGATATAGATTAATTTTAAACAACATTCTTTTTCCTGCAGCAAAAAAGAAAAAAAGAAAAACCTAAATTTTCTTGCTAATTAGAAAATATTAATTATATTTGAATCAATTCTAAGACCCTTAAGGGTTATTTCCCCCAAATTTATTACAGTAAAACATATTAATATCTTACTCTTAACAATATAAATTTAATATAATTTCCAACTAAATTCTATCCTATAAAAATAGTAGCGTAAGGCTATACCTTTTAAAATAAAAATCCTAAAAACAAATTAAAATTATGGGTGACACCTCAGCAAATGAAAATTCTGATTCTTCAGAAGAACAAAAAAAAGAAAATAATAGCAATCTAACCGATGGTGAAAATCAAAAGAAACAACGCACTCGAAAGATTGTAAAAAAAGAAATGCCAATAGATGAAAATTCTCAATCTGATTCTAAGAGTGAAGTGAAAGAAGTAAAAAGTGAAGATATAGCTTCAAAAGAAATCTCTCTTACTGAAACACAACAAAATATAGATAAATCAAGTGAAGGAAGTAATAATCAAGAAGTACCCGAACAAAACATTCGTCAAGAAAGACCAGCTCACAAATTTGATAATAAGCGGCAAAATCCTAATAAACCTCAGCATGCGAATCAGCACAATCAAGGTCATATTCCAAATGAGAATCCAGTTGATAAATCAGATGAGAATTATGATTTAGTTGGAATTGTAACGGCTGAAGGAGTTTTAGAAGTAATTCAAGATGGATATGGTTTTTTGCGATCATCTGACTACAATTATCTTCCCTCACCAGACGATATTTATGTTTCACAAAATCAAATAAAATTATTTGGTTTAAAAACAGGTGATACATTAAAAGGGACAATTCGACCACCAAGAGAAGGAGAAAAATTCTTCCCATTGGTAAAAGTTGAATCGATTAATGGTAGACATCCATCTTACATTCGTGATCGTATTCCTTTTCAATATTTAACACCACTTTTTCCCTCAGAAAAATTTAAATTAACAGGACACAAGCAGGAAACACTTTCAACACGTGTAATGGATCTTTTTGCTCCAATTGGAAAAGGGCAACGTGGAATGATTGTTGCGCAGCCAAAGACTGGAAAAACAATGTTACTTAAAGATGTAGCAAATGCAATAGCTGCTAATCATCCAGAAACTTATTTAATAGTTTTGTTAATTGATGAGCGACCAGAAGAGGTAACTGACATGGCAAGAAGCGTAAAAGCCGAAGTTATTGCTTCCACCTTCGATGAACCTGCAGAACGCCACGTAAAAGTTGCTAATATGGTTTTGGAAAAAGCCAAAAGAATGGTTGAATGTGGTCATGATGTTTGTATTTTATTAGATTCAATTACACGCTTAGCTCGAGCTTATAACACAGTTTCTCCAGCTTCTGGAAAAGTTCTTTCGGGAGGTGTAGATGCAAATGCCTTACACAAACCAAAAAGATTCTTTGGTGCTGCTCGTAAAATTGAAAATGGTGGTTCACTATCAATACTTGCAACAGCATTAACTGAAACCGGATCTAAAATGGATGAAGTGATTTTTGAAGAATTTAAAGGCACAGGAAATATGGAACTTCAACTCGATCGAAAAATTTCCAATAGAAGAATTTATCCTGCAATCGATATTACTGCCTCTGGAACACGACGAGAAGATTTACTAGTCGGAAAAGATGTTTTGCAGCGGATTTGGTTGATTCGCAAATTTATGGCTGATATGAACCCTGTGGAAGCAATGGAATTCTTAAAATCTCACATGGAAAATACTATATCAAACGAGGAATTCTTAATCTCAATGAATAATTAATGAAATTACCACTAAAGGTTGGTTTTATTGCAGCTTCAACTTGGATTTTCATAAAATTAATTGCATTTTATCTCTCTATTTCTCTTGATGAATTAAAACCATTTGTATTTATCAACATGTTTATTTTAACTGTTTCAATCGCAATTGCCGTGTATTTGGTAAAACGAAAAGAAACAGAAAATAATTTGTTAAATGACGTTAAAAATGGCATGCTCGCTGGAGTGCCTTATGCCGTAATTGTCAGTGTCTTTCTCTATTTTTATTATGAAAAAATATATCCAGATTTTAACATGCGTAAAATGAATGAGATTTCCTTAAAATTATCAAATCCTGAAACAGTTGAGGAAATACAGCGCTCTAATCCTGAAATGGAAAACAAATCATTTGAAGAGATAAAGAGAGATGTTTTAGCTAAAACTAAAATGGTGTATAATGCACAATTTACAATGCTGGTATCGATGCTTTCCTTATTGCTTTATGCAATATTAAATTCAATTGTGATTTCCGTTATTTTTCGCCGAATTGTTTTTCGCAATTAAAGAAGCTCCTAATTCATCGTAATTTATTCCATCAAAATTTCCAGAAGACATCATTAAGAGCACATTGTTTGACCAGGAGCGTGAGTTGATAAAATCTAAGACCTCTTGGGTTTCATTCATTACAATAACATTTCCTCCAAAGCCTTCGAAAACCAACTCTTTACTTATTGGTTCTAACTTTTTATGCTGCACAACATCAGGACTATAATATACGATAGCAATATCAGCTTTTGTCATTGCATCCTTGTAATGAGGTAAAAATTCCTTTTTTAAGGAGGAAAATGTATGTAATTCCATACATGCAATTAGTTCTCTATTTGGATATTGGTGTTTTACAGCATTTGTTGTTGCCATTAATTTTGATGGTGAATGTGCAAAATCTTTATACATTACAAATTGTTTATTTTCTGCAACTTTTTGGAGTCTTTTTCCGGCGCCAGTAAAATCATTCATTGCAGTAAAAAAATCAGATGATTTAATGCCAATAGATTCAGCTAAGTGCATTGCACCCATCATATTTTGTAAATTATGTGGCCCAAATATTTGTAAATCGTAATTAATTCCGTCAAAAACCAATGTTGTACCCTGTAAATTAGGGGTAAACTCTGGTGTTTTGTAAGCAATTGTCTGTAATGATGTCTTGTATTTTTCTGAAAGCTTCACAATCTCAGAATCTTCTTCGTTATAGATTAATAAACCTTTTTTTTCAATACAACCAAAGAAGATATCAAATTGTTCTATGTAATTCTCAAAAGTTGGAAAAACATTAATGTGATCCCAAGCAATACCACTTATCAAAGCAATTGACGGCTTATATAAATGAAATTTTGGTCGCCTATCAATTGGGGAACTTAAATATTCATCCCCTTCAAGAATCATTATTTTTGCAGTATCGGTAAGTCGCACCATGCAATCATAACCTTCTAACTGTGCACCAACCATGTAATCAACATCGATATTTAATTTTTTACACGCATGAAGCAACATAGATGTTATCGTTGTTTTTCCATGACTTCCGCCAATAACAAGTCTGATTTTATCTTTGGATTGTTCATACAAGTATTCAGGATAAGAAAATATGGGCAGGTTTAATTCCTTTGCCTTTAACAACTCAGGGTTATCAATTCTCGCATGCATTCCGAGAATTACAGCATCCAAGCCAAGATGAATATTTTTAGTATTCCATTCTATTTTTTCTGGAAGAATTCCTTGTTTCTCCAAGCGAGAAAGAGAAGGCTCAAAAATTTCATCATCCGAACCAGAGACATTAAAGCCTTTTCGACTCAAAGCAATTGCTAAGTTGTGCATTGCGCTACCACCTATTGCGATAAAATGAACGTTCATATTGATTTCCTTTTTGCGAAAATAAAAAGAAAGTTAGGGTAGATTATATTGTCACAAATTAGTTACTGACAACCGATTATTGATTTACAATGATAGTGATTTTGAAGAATCTGATGCGTAAGATTTCATACGACCTTTTTCGTTATAAATAAGGTAGACTGTTAAACCTAAATCGCGATTTTGTTTTAAAAAAGCAATTGTCTTTTGTTTACCCATTACCATAAAAGCAGTTGCAAAACCATCGGCTGTTGCGCAGTCTTTTGCAATAACAGTTGCACTCAATAAATTATGTGTAACCTGTAAACCCGTCTTTGGATCAATTGTGTGCGCATACTTTTTTCCCTTAACTTCATAAAATTTACGATAATTCCCACTAGTGGCTACTGCTTCATTTGAAATTGAAAGAACTTCACTAATTGATCGTTCCTTTGAACTTGATACAGGAGTATCGATTCCTATTTTCCATTTTTGATTTTCACGGTTTAATCCAGAAACATAAACCTCACCACCTAATTCAATATAAAAATTAGAATATCCTTTTTTACGTATGAATTCAGCAATAACATCTACAGCATATCCCTGTGCAATCGCATTAAAATCTAATTTTACACGTTTATCTTTTTTAGTCAAATACAAGAGATTATCTTTAAATTCATAGCTAAGCAACTTATCTTTTTCAAAGGATACAAAGGGTAAAATTGAATCTGCAGCAGCTTTCGATAATGGTGTTTTTTGATTCTTAAAAAATCCCCAGGCATCAATTAAAGGAAAAACTGTAGGGTCGAAAGCTCCTTGAGAAAGGTCGTAAATAAATTGACTCTTTAATAAGCAATTTTTAAAAAAGAAGTTTGAATCTGAAAACTCAATAGTATTATCTGCGGAATTGAATCGACTTATATTTGAAGAACTAACATAAGTTGACAAAACTGAATCAAAATTTTCTAAAATAGTCGTTATTTGATTTTTTGTTATTGTAACA
This sequence comes from Crocinitomicaceae bacterium, assembly GCA_044354455.1. Lineage (GTDB taxonomy): Bacteria > Bacteroidota > Bacteroidia > Flavobacteriales_D > Crocinitomicaceae > UBA952. The sequence goes on from JBILAB010000029.1 coordinate 9,205, forward strand.
TTTGGGCCAATTAATATAACAGAATAAGTTGTGCCTTGCGCCTTTCCGGTTATTGTATAAAATTTTTGACTAGTATCATTAGACGAGCATTTGCAAAATAACAAAGCTAGAAAAACAAGAAAAAAACTACTTTTTGACAACATTTAATCCTGTTGATTCATTAAACCAAATAGTTTCTGTTATTGGGAATCCATTTCTAGTGAAGGAATTTTTACCGCTTTCATTTGTTGTCTGCTCATAAACAACACCATAACCATTTGTATCTACAACAATACGACGAAGAACAACTGATGATACATAACCTTGTAAATTTTTTATTTTATATATAACTTCCGTCATTTTATTTTTTTCATACAAAACACCAGCCTCATTTTTTAGATAATTTGGGGTAGTTTCATAATATTTCTGATAATCCTTCATTTTTTGAATTTTAGTAGACCTTGAATCAATCTCAGCTTTTAAAATAGAATCTTTTTGATAATGTGCATAATCAAGGTCATTAATAGTTTTTTGCTGCTCTGCATGTCTATCCTCTTCAGACTCATGTCTTTCTTGCTCAATGATTAAAATACGATCCTTACTAATTTTAACAGCGTCCATTTGCTTTTCTAAACGCTCTGAATTCTCGTCATTCAGTTTCTTTTGTGTTATATCTAATTGATTTTTCTTTTCACCAATTTCAGTTGCAATTAATTCATTTTGAGCTATAACACTTACATTTCTTTCATTAATATCTTGGTTCAAAGTCGCAATTTGCTCTTGCATTTTATACTGACGTTGCTCATTATTTTTTTGTTCATTAGATAGTATAGAATCAATATCGTTTTTTATCTCATTTATTTCAACTTGTGCATCTTGACTTTGAGATGCATTAATTGAACTTTTAAAATTTGTAGTATATTCTAAATCATTTTTTATAATTTCCATTTTGTATGTTGCTGCATTATCTTTCTTTTCCTTATTGATAAATATATCTTTATAGGCATCACTATTTTTACCAGTATGAATTTCTCCTGGCGCCAATAAAATTGTACCTTGATCTTGCGTAGAAGCAGGAATTACTTTTTTTGGAATTAAAGCTAACATTGGATTAATTATATTCTCTAATGAATCAATTGATTTTTTTAACTGAGCTAATTCATTTTGTGGAATAATTTTTTGATTAAGTATTGCTTTTTCTTGGGTGATTTTTAGCGAATTAATTGCTTCCTGGTTTTTCTTTTTAGATTTTACCAAAAGATAGGCTGTTTTTTTCATACTAAAATATGACTCCATTTGATTAATTTTATCTATCAACTCAATTACTTTGGGGTCATTTATCCTTCCTCTCATTGGATCAGTTCTTAAAATTAATTTAGCTTTAGCATATCCATATTGACCTTGCGCGAAATATTCATTTGCTTTAATTAGTTGACTATTAAACACCAGGTCCTCAGAATTCTTCACTTCGAGTAATTTACTCTTTTCAGCCTTTAGTGATGAAATATATAATTGATTTGAACTTGAATTTGACAATTTTGTAGAAAGTGATTCTGCTTCATTATATTTTTCAATAGATAATTTTAAATTCTTTTCTTTTGAATAAGACTTAGCTTGCTTTAAAATATCTGTAAGATTTGAAATTATAGTTTCATCCTGTATTTTAATGGCTGCACTATCAATAATTACTTTTGCTATTGGTTTATTAGAAAGCTTTAACTTTTCTTCAGCTTGAATAAGATAATTTTCGTCTGATATTAGTTGCCTCACCTCAAGATTCCACTTGTATTTCTCAGAATAGAAAGAATCAGAATAATTTATGTTTGGGTATAAACTCTGTGAATATAAATTTAAATTCATGTCTTTTTTTAAGGGTATGTTATTTTGATACTCTCTTTCAAAATCTAAAGAAGATAAATCAATTAAGATTTTATTTATAATAAATCCATTTTTAGAAACAATCAAATCATAAGTGTCAGATCTTGGAATTTTAGCAGTTAATAAAAAAGTACCATTAGATAAGGAAACTGACTTTGAAATAAAAACTTCCTTATCCATTAAATATAATGTTGCACCAAAAAGATTTTCCTTATTTTCCTTATTTTGAACCTTTCCCTCTAAAGAAATTGAAAGGTCTTTTTGAGAATAAAAACGTGTAAAAATTAAAGAAAGCAAGAAGAAAAAAAGTATTTTTCTTATCATAAGCTAAGGATTATTTTATTTTAAAAAAAAGTAAAAGTGTATATTTATTGAATTAATACAAATTTGCTAAAAAAAGACGAATTAAAAAAATGCTAAACATCAATGAACTAAGTTTTTGGGAGAAATCACATTATTTTGAGGATCTTGATTTTACAATTATTGGTGCTGGTATTGTGGGACTTAGCACAGCGATTTTTTTAAAAGAAAAATTTCCTAGATCAAAAATACTAATTTTAGAAAGAGGGTATCTCCCTAGTGGAGCAAGCACTAAAAATGCAGGATTTGCCTGTTTTGGCAGCCCAACAGAATTGTATGACGATCTCTCAAAAATCAGTGATGAAAAAATTTGGAATACTTTTAGTCTGCGCTATAAAGGATTAAAAACACTATTTGAGTTAATCGACGCAAAAAAAATTGGATACGAAAAATGTGGTTCATGGGATTTGATTTCAAAAAAAGAAGAACTATTGACCGATGATTTTATAGCACATATAAATGAAAAATCCTTTCAAATATGCGGCGTAAAAAATATCTATAAAGAAGATAAAATAGCTATCCGTAATTTTGGATTTCAAAACATCTATAGTACATATAGCAATAGTGAAGAAGGAACAATAAACACTGGGAAATTAATTTCTGAACTCTACAAAAAAGCCACTAATCTAGGTATTCTTTCTCTTTTTGGGATTGAAGTAAAAACATTTGAATCAAATGGAAAGGAAGTTTTTCTTGAAACTAATTTTGGTGAATTTAAAAGTGCAAATAGTATAATTTGTACAAATGGATTTGCAAAACAATTTTTAGACGATGACATCCAAGCTGCAAGAGCCCAAGTACTTATTACAAAGCCGATTTCAGATCTAAAAATTAAAGGTTCTTTTCACTATGATGCGGGTTACTACTATTTTAGAAATATAGAAAATCGTGTGCTTTTTGGCGGTGGAAGAAATCTTAATTTTGAAAGAGAAGCGACAGACAAATTTGGAACGAGTGAAGATATTCAAGATTCTTTGCTTCATTTATTGCAAACTGTCATTCTTCCAGATACTAAATTCGAAGTTGATTATGCCTGGTCGGGGATTATGGGAATTGGAAAAGATAAAAGTCCAATTATAAAAAAAACGAACAAAAATGTGGCTTTTGGTGTTAGAATGGGTGGAATGGGTATAGCTATTGGTGCTGAAGTTGGAAAATCCTTATCAAAATTATTTTAACTTGAAAGATAAAAAAAAACAAACTGAGTTTATTAATCCTATAGATAAGGATAAAATTAGCGAAAATCCACATAGCCTTGAATACGCTCACCATGCAGGAAGCGCACTCATAAAACCAGAGGATCAAGGGAAATTAAAAAGTCGCTCAATTAATTCAATGGAGCAGCAAACAGACATGCAATTAGGTCAAATTTATGATCAAATGCAATTGCTTGCAGAACAGGCAAAAAAAATAAATGAACGAAAGAAAATTTCAGAGTTTATTTACACTGCAGAAATGCGATTTGAACCGTTCATAAATCATATATACCATTTATACCAAAAAGAAAATGGTGTTTTTTCGCTCTCACTCGTGGGACCAAAACAATGGGGGAAATCAGGGGCAAATTTAGAATTCGTTGGTACAGTAAAATTACTAGCAGACCACACATGGGATATTTTAAAAAGAAACGAGAAATATGATTTTTAACGTACAAAAACCCATTCATTTTTACTTGATTGCCTTGCATCAAAACCATATGAATCAATAGAATATGACTTTAAATCATCAATATTATTTAATTGATTTTTTATAAGATAACGAGCCATTGCTCCACGAGCATGTTTTGCATACATCATTACGATTGTAAATTTTCCATTTTTATACTCCTTAAAAACTGGACTTATAATTCTGTTTTTTATAATAGAAGTATCAATTACTTTAAAATATTCATGAGAAGCTAAATTTAAAATAATCTCCTCTTTATTTAGTGAATCCAACAAAAAGTGATTTACTTTCTGTTTCCAAAAAAAATACAAATTCTTAGAAATAGCATTTGGGGAAAATTTCGTGCCCATTTCCAAACGATAAGGAAAAATCATATCACTTGGCTTAAGTAATCCATATAAACCAGATAAAATAAACACGCATTCATTTGAAATCTCCTTTTCTCTTGCATTCAAGCTTTTATAATCTAAACCTCGGTAAACTTCTCCCGAAAAAGCATTAATTGCCTGCAATGCTTTGCTATCCTTAGCTCTATAAATATCCCAAGTTTTAAAACGCAGATAACTTGATTCAGCAAGGTCTTTCGAGATAGATAGTAAGGATGCTAGTTCTGCTTTTGATTTTTCTCTTAAAGCAGCCACCAATAAACTTGCCTCATTTTCAAAAATTGGACTACTCGGAGAATAGATTTCTCCATCTCGCTCATTTAAAGTTTTTGAAGGAGCTAAGAAAATCTTTATTGCATTTTTCATCTAAACAGAAAAAGATTACTAAAGTGAAGATGCTATTTAAAAAAAAAGTCGCTTATTTCTAAACGACTTTATAATTAAAGAATACTAATTTTTAATTTTTTAATTTCTTAGTTAAATCGATAAGCATAGGAGTTGCAATAAGAAGTGATGAATAAGTTCCTACAACAATACCAACTAAAAGAGCAAAAACAAATCCTTGAATTGCCGCACCACCAAATAAGAAAATAACAACCAATACAATAATCGTAGTTAGGGAAGTATTGATCGTACGAGATAAGGTTGAATTTAAGGCACCATTAATTTCTGTTTTATAATCTGCATCTTTCTTCCATGATAGCTCTTCACGAATCCTATCAAAAACAACCACAGTATCGTTTATCGAATATCCAATTACCGTTAACATCGCTGCAATGAAGGATTGATCAACATCCATATTAAAAGGAAGAATTCCATTAAACACTGCGAAAACTCCTAAAACAATCATAACATCATGAAACAAGGCAATAACTGCACTTAATGAATACTGCCATGTACCAAAACGCAATAGAATATAGGCAAAAATGATTATTAAGGATAAGACAATTGCGATAGTTGAAGATGAAATTAATTCATTTGAAACTGAAGAGGAAACAAATCTTGAATCTGCTTCAATTTTATAAGATCCTAATTTCGATTTACATAAATCAAGACCTTTCTCTAATTTATCTTTTACCTTAGTTGTTGCTGTTTCATCAGAAACCAAGTAATTTGTTGTTATTTCAACGTAAAAATTACTGGATTTTGTTTTTACGTCAATTGATGCGCCTTGCATCACGGAAGATAATTTCTCTTTTATAAATTCCATGTTATTATCCGCAGTTTTAGCGAATTTAACACCAAATGTTCTACCTCCAGAAAATTCTACAGAAGGCTTCAATCCAATAGTTAAAACAGCAAAAATAGAACCTGCAACTAATAATCCTGAAACCACATAATAAATATTCCGTTTCGAAA
>JBILAB010000030.1:0-14529 GCA_044354455.1 Crocinitomicaceae bacterium
TAAAACCAAAGTGTCTAAAAACAAGTTGCGTAAACCCTGAGCAGTCAATTCCAAACATACTTTTTCCACCCCAAAGATACGGTGTGTTTAAGTATTCATTCGCATAATGAAAAATTGAATTATTTGGAGTAGATGGAGTACTTTGTTGTTGAAAATGAAAACTGCCAATCTGAAATTGTTCGCTTAGACCAACCAAACTGCCTCGAGAGAGTAGCACTGGTCCCCAAGGACTTTGTATAGTTTGGAATTTAAGGTCTTGGTTAGTGGAGTTATCCAGCCACGTTTTTAATTCTTTATTAGAAAAAGCGAGCGCTTGTTTTAAGTCAATAAATCCTTCATAGCCATCCAATAGACTTCTAATTTTTATCCAGGGATTTCCAAATTCAAGAATTTCAATGGGTTCACCAAATAGTAGCTGAGAACTTATCTCGGACATATCCGTTTTTTCCGATCGGATAGGTGAGATTGCAACACTGCAAAATGCAAGTTTTTGGTCTTCGCTTATGAGTTTAAAATTGTTCATATTTCATTTCAAAGGTAAACAATTCTTCTTCCATATTTCTTTATTTTTACAAATTGATAAGCTCAGGCATGAATTCAGAAAAATTAATTTTAGTAACAAATGACGATAGTGTTTCCGCGAAAGGAATTCATTCGCTTGTAGAAGTCGCAGCTCAATTTGGAAGGGTAGTGGTAGTAGCTCCTGATAAACCACAGTCTGGAATGGGTCATGCGATTACTATCGGTCATCCTCTGCGTTTACAAAAAAATAATTTGTTCGGATCAATTGAAGCATATGCTTGTTCTGGAACACCAGTAGATTGTGTAAAGCTTGCTATTTATGAATTGTTCAAGGGTAAACCTGATTTAATTTTATCTGGAATCAATCACGGTGAAAATACTTCAACAAATGTGCTTTATTCCGGAACAATGTCTGCAGCTATTGAGGGCGCGATGGAGGGGATTCCATCTATTGGATTTTCGCTAGCTGATTACAGTGCAGATGCTGATTTTGAAGCCACTCAATATTTTTCAGAGAAGATTATTTCTGAAGCTTTTAAAAATGAATTTCCAAAGCATGTTTGTCTCAACGTAAATGTACCTAATTTGAAAAAAGAGGCGATAAAAGGAATTAAGATTACGCAACAGGCACATGCATTTTGGGTAGATAGCTTTTTAAAGAGAGAAGATCAGTTTGGAAAAAATTATTATTGGTTAACAGGAGAATTTTCTGATGTTGATCAACGCGAAAATACAGATTTGCAAGCAATGAAAGAGGGTTTTGTGAGCATTGTTCCTACGCAATTCGATTTAACAGCATATAATCTTATGAACGATTTTAAAAAATGGAAATTATGAAGATTAAGTGGACACAAAAAATTACTTTGGGATTACTAATTGGAATTAGTTCACCTTTTGTATTCATGCCTATCATTTTGTTTGTTTTGTCTCAATCCCAATATGCTACTTTTTCTTCCTATTGGGACTTAGCTTGGTCGGATCCAAAGTATACAAGTAAATATCTTTCTTTGGGATTGATTTCCAATTTACTTTGGTTTTATCTTTTCTTAAACCGCGAAAAATACGAATATACGAGAGGGATTATTTTAGGTATGCTGTGTTTTATCCCGTTTATGATTTATGTAAATTTGTTTTTGTAATTTAAGTATAATTGAAGAAAATATACATAATTTCTGGTGAAGCTTCTGGTGATTTGCATGCAGCAAATTTAGTTTCAGAATTAAAAAAACAAAATACTTCTTTGGAATTTCGTGCTTGGGGTGGTGATCGGTTAATAAATGAAGGTGTAATAATTGATAAACATATTCGTGAACTTGCTTTCATGGGTTTTTTAGAGGTCTTGTTAAATCTTAAAACTATTCTAAGAAACATTCTTTCTTGTAAAAAAAATCTTTTGGATTTCAAGCCTGATTTGTTGATTTTAGTTGATTATCCAGGGTTTAATTTACGCATTGCAAAATGGGCTAAAAGTCAAAAAATCCCTGTTTATTATTACATATCACCACAAATATGGGCCTGGAAAGAATCAAGAATTCATCAAATAAAACAAACGGTTTCTAGAATGTACTGTATTCTACCTTTTGAAAAAGATTTTTATTCCAAACATAATATGTCAATTACATATCTTGGCCATCCTCTCTTAGATGAAATCAAGCAATTTAAAGCCAAAAATAATAGTGATTTATGGGTTATAGAAAATGATAGACCGCTAATAGCGCTATTGCCAGGCAGCAGAAAACAGGAAATTAAACGGAAATTACCGCTGATGTTAGCTGCGAGCGCACATTTTCCAGGATACACGCGTGTAGTGGCTTGTGCTCCTAATTTAGATTTAGCTTATTACGAAAAGTTCAAGTCTCCAAATGTGGTGTTTATTCAAAATCAAACATACGCTTTACTTCAAAAGGCAGAAATAGCGCTTGTAACTTCTGGAACTGCTACCCTTGAAACAGCTCTTTTTGAAGTTCCTCAGGTTGTTTGCTATAAGAGTTCTTTTATCTCTTTTTGGATCGCTAAGAAATTGGTGAAAATTAAATTTATTTCCTTAGTAAATCTAATTCTAAACAAAGAAATTGTGTGTGAACTTATTCAGGAAACTTGTAATGAAGAAAATATTGTGACGGAAATAAACAAAATAAAAATTGGAGGAAGCAAGCATGAAAAGATAAAGTTAGATTATAAAGTTTTAATTGAGCTTCTTGGTAAAGAGGGAGCTAGTGCAAGAATTGCTGAGGATATGCTTAAGAATTTATGTTTGATAAAATGAAATTGATTACAGCTTTTTGTCTTACATTTTTCTATCTTGGTATAAATTGCCAAACGATTCGTATTGGATTATTTACTGAAAATCAAGTAAAATCAATTAATTTGTCAAGTTTCAATGGTTCATATTTATTGATCTCAGAATCATTGGTAAAAGAAGTATCAACAAAAGATATTCTTGAAATACGAATTAAAGAAGGAAAATTCATGGAACTTCTTTTAAACCAAAAATACTATTCTTCACCAACAAGAATTGCCTTGATTCAGCTTGAAAAGAAAAATACCATCTTGCTTCAGCCAATTAATTCAACTTTAAAAAAGCAGAGTTATGAAGGTGATTTTGAAATAACGGTAATTAATAATCACTTAAACATTGTGAATTCATTGGATATCGAAGACTATCTTAAAAGTGTTGTAGTTTCTGAATCTGGGGCAAATTTAGACTTAGAGTATTATAGAGTTCAAGCAGTAATAAGTAGGACGTATGCCATGAAATATTGGAATCGCCATGAGAATAATTCATATAATATGTGTAATACCACGCATTGCCAAGTATATGGTCTGCGAAAAAATACAAATCTATTAATTGATTCTGCAGTTAATTCGACTAGGTCTTTAGTCATGAAATATAAAGATGACAGCTATTATCCAACTTTTTTTCATGCAAATTGTGGCGGGCAAACAAGTGAAACAGATATTATTTGGAATGAAAAAATAGCTTGTTTTAAAAGTTTTCAAGATACTTTTTGTCGAAACACAAAGCAGGCGAATTGGGAGAAAATTATTCCCTTAGATAAATTTTCTAAATTTTTAGTTAAAAAATATAATTTTCCGATTGAGGATGAAACATCCATGGAATTAATGTCAAATTTTACTCAAGATAAAAGAATGGCTTTTTTTGTTCACCCAAGATACGGAATTCCTCTTAGAGATTTGCGCGAAGAATTTGATTTAAAATCTACTTTTTTTAATTGCCAAGTAAAAGATGACATGGTTTATTTAAAAGGAAAGGGAAATGGTCATGGTGTAGGCTTGTGTCAAGAAGGAGCAATCATCATGGCAAGTAAAGGGTATGATTTTAGACAAATTTTGAATTATTATTACGCTGAGATGTATTTGGATAAAATTGTAAAATTGAGATTAAAAAAATGATATTTTTCCATAAGTTTAATTAGAAACAGCGCTTATCGCTGCTCTTAAATCATCTGAAATAATTCCACTCGGTCTTTTTGTAAGTGCACTTTTTACTCCTTTTGGCGAGCGAATTTCAAATAAATATATTTCTTTATTTTGTTCTATTATTTCTTGTGTTTGAGTCTTATTAACTGAGGTATTTCGGATGACAAGTCCTTTTACCATTGCTTCCTGCTTGAGAATAGTCTTTGCATAGTGAAAATCATCACTAGCAAAATAAACATTGAATTCATCTATGAAAAAGGGAATCCAACTTGGATCAGAGAGAATAATAGTGCAATTTTCCGGTAAATCTAACGCCGTTAAGGCAGCTTTAAAATCTTCTACTGAAACGCTATTTTCTGAGCACTTATCCCATGTTTTAAGATCTAAAAAAAAACTTTTCCCTTGAAATTCATTAAAAGGAATTTGACTTAATTGAATGAGTTTCTCCTGCTTGGAACTTGAATAACGAATAGTTTTTAGGTATTCACTTGTATTGCTTGAAATACAATTTATTCCGTTCGTTTCTTCGTTCAATAGTTCATCGTGAAACAACCAAAGACGACCATTTAAATCCATTTGAACATCAATTTCAACGCCATTTGATCCAGGAATAGTGAGCGCAAGTTCAATTGCTTCCAATGAGTTGTCGTGAAAAATTGAATTTGACATTTTAAGTCCCATTCCTGCGTGACCAATAACTTGTACTTCAGAAAAATTCTCTTTTTTTGAACAAGAAAGCAGCAGTAGAACAATAAAAAAGAGCAATCTAAATGGCATAACTCAGTCCGATTTTCAAGTTGAAATTAGTACTTCTAATAGAATATCTCTCATTTTTATCATACTTAAATGTTTCCCAACATGGTCCAATTCCTGCGGCATGAAAAAATTGTATGCGTTTGCCATAAAAAAGGCTATAGCCAAGAAGAAGTTCATTGTATAGATGCCAAACTTTTACTTTTTGGTTGCGCATGTTGTATTGAAGTGATGGCCCAAATTGAAATGTGTTCTTATCGATTAAACGGTAAACAAAAGAACAGTTAGTTTCTGGAAAAAACTTTTGAGCAGAATACAAGGTTTTAACAGCTGTCTGTAATCCGAATGAAGTAGAAAATAGTGAGAAATGATGCGTATATGAAATCCCATGAAAAAGCTCGTAATTTAAATATGAGTAGGAGGTAGTTAGTGATAGAAGATTTAGACTTTTTTTTGCCTTGGTTTCTAAATTTTGAGAAAATGAATTGAAATAAATAAAAGTGAAAACTAGGATTATCGTCCTCATGACAATTTTTTAGTCAAATTTCGGACAATTTTTGCAAGCATGATTTTTTGTTTTATATTTTTTACAACATTTCTTCTTTTTGGAGCAATCGCATATGCTACAATTAAGTATTAGTTGTCCTTCAGGAGAATGATTTTGTGCTTCTTTCATTATTTAGAATAATTCTAAACAAAGTTAAAAATTATTTTTGAAGTCACGTAAAATTGTAAAAAAAAAATGCCCTGAAAAGGGCATTAATTTATGTAAATAAGTCTTAATACTATACCAAACCTTGATCGATCATAGAATCTGCAACTTTAACAAATCCAGCGATATTTGCACCTTTTACATAATCGATAGTTCCATCAGCTTCTTTTCCATATTGAACACAAGCAGTGTGAATGGAAACCATTATTCCATGAAGTTTTGAATCAACTTCTTCCGCTGTCCAAGATAGACGCAATGAATTTTGTGACATTTCTAAACCAGAAGTTGCAACACCTCCAGCATTGGATGCTTTTCCAGGAGCAAATTGAACTTTAGCAGCTTGAAATGCTGAAATTGCTTCAGGAGTTGAAGGCATATTTGCACCTTCTGCAACACATTTTACACCATTTGCAATAAGTGCTTTTGCTTCAGCTTCATTTAATTCATTTTGAGTTGCACATGGTAAAGCAATATCAACTTTTACTTCCCAAGGTCTTTTTCCAGCTACAAATTTTGCAGATGGATATTTAGAAGCATATTCTGAAATTCTACCACGCTTCACATTTTTTAATTCCATTACAAAAGCTAATTTTTCAGCCGTAATTCCTTCAGAATCGTAAATGTATCCTTCAGAATCTGACAATGTAACAACTTTAGCTCCTAATTGCGTTGCTTTTTCAGTTGCGTATTGTGCAACATTTCCTGAACCAGAAACAGCGACAATCTTTCCTTTAAATGAATCATTTTTTGTAGCTAACATTTCTTTTGCAAAATAAACAGTTCCATATCCTGTTGCTTCTGGACGAATTAAAGATCCTCCCCAATTTCTTCCTTTACCAGTTAAAACTCCAGTAAATTCGTTTCGTATTCTTTTATATTGACCAAACATATAACCAATTTCTCTTCCGCCAACACCAATATCACCTGCTGGAACGTCTGTATCTGGTCCGATGTGTCTGCATAATTCTGTCATAAAAGATTGACAAAATTTCATTACTTCATTGTCAGACTTTCCTTTTGGGTCAAAGTCAGAACCACCTTTTCCTCCGCCCATTGGCAAAGTTGTTAGTGAGTTCTTAAATGTTTGTTCGAAACCTAAGAATTTTAAAATTGATAGGTTCACAGAAGGGTGGAAGCGAAGTCCTCCTTTATATGGACCGATAGCAGAATTAAATTCTACTCGATAACCTCTGTTTACTTGAATCTCTCCTTTGTCATCTAACCAAGGAACTCTAAACAAAATAGTTCTTTCTGGTTCTACAATTCTATCTAGAATTTTGAAAGATTTATATTTTGGGTGTTCTTCCATAAATGGAATTACCGCTTCTGCTACTTCCTGCACTGCTTGAAGAAATTCAGTTTCGTGTGAATTTTTAGAGCGAACACTATTCATAAATTGCTCGATTTCTATATGATAATTTTTAGACATATATTATTTTTTATAATTAAACGTCGCAAATGTAGATAAGATTTTTGATTCTCAATTCACTAAATTTGAATAATTTATTAGTGTCAATTTTACACTTAGAATGTGCTTTATGTGTATTTATAAGTAAGATTCAAGTAGATCTAATTTTTTAAATCTTTATATTAATTAATTTGACTTAAATTTAAAATTAGGCAACCCATTAAAAAATTGGTCGTTATTCAATATATTCACTTTAAACAAAATTATGAAAAAATTACTATTTGGATCTCTACTACTGTTGAGCACAACTAACACATTCTCTCAAAACAACACAATTGAAGGCAAATGGAAAATGCCAAACTTCAACAATACACTGTACATTTTTGAAAATGGTGAACGATTCACCTATTATTGCATCGCAGGAAATTGCGATTCCTTATACAACACCTTTGAGGCAGGAGATGGTAATCATATTCCTGGCATAGAAGAGTACACTGTTTCTGACGATACAATTACTATGGATTACAATTTTGGAAATATCTTAGTTAGTCGAATGGTATTTAGTTGTGGAGGAAACATCGTCACATTCGTTGACCAGAATAATTTGAATTACGTTCGTTTAGGAACAAATCTTGACGACTGTAATTCGGCATCCCTTACTGAACAAACTCAAAATTCGTCATTAATGAATGGTAAATACTATGATTTATTCGGAAGAGAAATTAAAGACATAGCAACATACTCAATTAATTCTCTTTACATTAAGAACGGTAGAAAATACATCAAAACTCAGTGATAAAATATTAAATAACATCTGATGTAGCTTTGAGTAAAGCTATCTTTTTTTTCTTTAAATTTGTGTTGAGATTTAGGCAACCATTGTTTAATTTTGCCGTTTAAATAAAAAATTAATTATGAAAATACTTCTTACACTATTTTTTGCAGTCATTATTAATCATTTTTCATCTGCTCAAATATATGAAAAAATCTATGCTGAATCTTCTATTGAAGTTCAAAATAAGATTAATCAAAACAAAGTAAATGGTATAGATATATTATCTGAAGTAATTGCCATTCACCATTTTGGTATTATTGGTTTAAATTTATTGTCAAATCAAGAGTTTGATAAAATATTGAGGAAAGAAAAATCTTTGGAGATAATTTCGATTAATGAAGACTTAACAAACATTAAAATTTCTTCTAATGCCTACTTTAACAAACAAAACATTGAAGCTTTGTTTAGTAATTTATCTGTTAAAATAGTAGGTTATGAAGTAAATTACAAAATAAAATAGAATTGTGATGAAAAGTTGTTTTTTAATTGGTTTATTTATTTTTTTAAATTTTAAATCACTTTGTCAATTAGCTCCAGGACTTACTTGTGCAGAGGCTGGATGTTCTACAAGTGGATCTTATACTAATTCAACAGGTATTCCAAGTATGGGTAATTGGGGTTGTTTAGGCTCAACGCCTAATGCAGGTTGGATGTCATTTGGCATTTCTACTTCGGGTTCAGTTCATCTTCTATTAACACAAACAAATGCAGCTGGAAATTTGATAGATGTTGATTTTGCCTTATATGGTCCCTTTTCGAGTGCTTCTGCTGGCTGCCCAATTGATGCAACTACTCCACAAGTTGATTGTTCATATTCTGGTTCTGGTACAGAAAATATTGATATAGCTTCTGCCCAAGCTGGTCAGGTTTATCTACTTTTAGTAACAAATTTTAATGGTGGTAGCGGTACAATTTCTATACAGTCAAATCTTCCGGATAATCCTACTGGACAAGTAGATTGCTCAGTAAATTTCTCACTTACAACAACAACAACTCCTGCTAAATGTGGCCTGCCAAATGGTTCTGTAACTATAACCCCTTCTGGAGGTTTTGCACCTTATACTTATACCATTACTCCCCCTGCAGGTATCCCCTCCACATCTTCTATCCCCACTTTTAACGATTTAACTCCGGGGATTTACTCTGTTCAGGTGAATTCATCTCCAAACCCAAGTGGTGCTATTATTTCTGCTATTACAGGTAATTTTACAATTGCTGAGATTCTTCCTATGAACCTTGTAATTGCAAATCAGCAAAATGTTACTTGTAATAGTGCATCGGATGGAACTGCAACAATTACTGTAACGCTAGGATCAGTTCCATACACATATGATTGGGATTTATCAGCTTCTAATTCAAATATTGCCACTGATTTGAATGCTAATACACATACATTAACTGTTACGGATAATTTAGGATGTGAGGACTCTATTTCGGTAATAATCAATCAACCTGACCCATTATCCATCACATTTGTTACTCCAGACTCCATGATTTGTCCTGAAGCTTCAATTTCTCTTATTGCTCAAGGTTTAGGAGGCTCATTTCCATACATATTCACTTGGAGTGAAAATGGACAACAAATTGGTGTGGGATCCCCACTGACCGTTGACCCTATAACGACCAATACACAATATTGTGTTGTACTTTCGGAGCAATGCAATTCACCAATACCGCCTCAAGAATGTTTAACTATTACCTTTCCAACTCCAATTATTCCTAATGCAATAACTTTTGATCCTAAAAAATGTCAACCGGGTGATTTTTTATTTTCAAACACTTCTATAAATGGCTCAGAAATTGCAATAATGGATTATTCTTTTTCTAATGGTTTCGCATATAGCACAACTGATTTAAATCCTTTGTCAGCAATCTTTCCATATGCTGGTGTTTACGGTGTTGATTTAACGGCAACCTCTATTTATGGCTGTATTTATACTACCCAAATTCCAAATATTATTGAAGTTACACCTCTTCCTATTGCAGGCTTCACAATTTCTAAAAATCCTGCAACATGGTTTGAAACAACTATTCAAACAAATGATATTTCATTCGGCAATATATCAAGTTATGTTTGGTCAAGTGTTGGTGCTTCTAATATAACAAGTAATGGAAATAATGCTTTTATATCCTACCCAGAAGGTATTACAGGAAACTATGAGATTAGTCTAAAAGTTACAGACAGTGAAGGTTGCATTGATTCAACAATGCTGACAATGGAAATTGTACCAGATATCATTTTTTACGCTCCAAATTCATTTACTCCTGATGATGACGAACACAATCAATCATGGTTTTTCTATATTGAGGGTATTGATTTTGCAAATTTTAACTTACAAATTTATAACCGTTGGGGTCAAGTAATTTGGGAAACAAATGATGTGAACGCCGAATGGGATGGTTATTTTAATGGATTAAAAGTACAAGCTGGCTCATATCCGTGGAAGGCATCTTTTAAAGCACTTGATAATGATGATAAGCAAGAAAGAAATGGATTAATTAATGTTATACGTTAAATCATGAAATTACTTCCAATTTTATTATTAATCAGTTTGTTTTCTTGCAGTATTATTCAAGAAGCTTCAACAACTATTCTAAATCCTTCTAAAAATCCTCCTAAAATTGATTTAACAAATGAGGAAGTTATTTCAGGTCTAAAAGAAGCACTAAATTTTGGAATTAAGAATGCAGTTGATTTAAGTTCTGTAACTGATGGCTTTCTTAAGAATGATATGATTCGCTTACCTTTTCCTCCTGATGCAATTAAAGTTCGTGAAAAAGCATTAAATCTTGGGCTTTCCAAGCAAGTTGCAACATTTGAGGCAACAATGAACCGTGCTGCAGAAGAGGCTACAAAAAAGGCACTACCCATTTTTATTGACGCAATAAAAAATATGACTTTTTCAGATGGCTTCTCAATTTTAAAAGGAGGAGATGGAGCAGCTACTAAATTTTTAAAAAGCCAAACTTCAAATCAACTAGTTATAGCATTTGCTCCTGTTGTAAAAGAAGCAACTACTAAAGTACAACTAACAGCATATTGGAATCCACTAATCACAAAATACAATACAGCAATGACATTTTCTGGTGGTCAAAAATTAGATCCAGACTTAGATGCTTACATTACTCAAAAAGCAATCGATGGTTTATTTTATTTAGTTGAAATCGAAGAAAATAAAATTCGTAAAGACCCTTTAGCGCGTGTTTCAGATATTCTTGTAAAAGTATTTGGAAGCTTGTTTTAGCAGTATGAAAAATTACACTGAAACTGAATTGGTATTAAATTCCAAAAAACAAGTATATCATCTTGGATTATCCTCAAATAACTTAGCTCATAAAATAATTCTTGTTGGAGATCAAGATCGTGTTGCAATGGTCTCAGAATTCTTTGAAAAGATTGAACATAAGTCACAGCATCGAGAATTTGTTTGCCATACCGGAATATATAAAGGAAAGCAAATCTCTGCTATTTCTACTGGTATTGGAACAGATAATATTGACATTACTATTAATGAATTGGATGCACTAGTCAATATTGATTTAGAGAATCGAATAGAGCGCGAAGAAAAAATCAGTTTAGAGATTATTAGAATTGGGACTTGTGGAATTTTACAAGAAAACATTCCAGTACATTCTTATATTTTATCTAGTCATGCTTGTGGTTTTGATAATGTAGCACATTTTTATAAAATAAACTTCAGTGCTTTTGAACTTGACTTAGCACAAAAAATTAATAAATTATTAGATTTCCCAAAGTCTATTCAAACTTATTTTTCTAGTGCCAACGAAGATTTAGTCAGTCGTTTAAGTTCAAAAGATACCCATATTGGAATTACGATAACAAGTTCTGGGTTTTATGGTCCACAAGGCAGAACTTTAAGGATTCCAACCCATACCCAAGATATTCATTTATTGCTTGCTAAATTTATCGAGAAAGACCTAAAAATTTTAAATTTTGAAATGGAAAGTTCAGCTCTTTTTGCTTTAGGGAAAGAACTTGGTCATAAATGTGCAACAATTTGTTTGGGGATTGCAAACCGCCCTAATATTGAGTTTTCTTCAGATTCAACAAAGGAAATGCAAAATTTAATATCGTATACGCTCGATAGAATTTAAACTGATTTTAATTCTTTACGAGCTTGTCGATAGCAATGTGTAAATTGATCCCTCTTAATTCATTTCCTTGAGCAACAATTTTACCAGTTCCATCAACTAAAAAAGCTGATGGGATTGAGCTCACACCATAAAGAGTAGCGGCTTTTCCTAGTTTATCAATACCATGATTTTTCCATGAAAGAAGATCATTTTTTATAGCTTCCTTCCATGCTTTTTCATCACGATCTAGTGAAACACTAAATACCTCAAAACCCTTTGCATTTATAAAAGTTTCTTTTTTATACTTTTTATAAGCTTCCACAACTTTTGGGTTTTCCTGCCTGCAAGGGCCACACCAAGAAGCCCAAAAATCTATTAAGACAATTTTTCCTTTCAAATTTGAAAGTTTAATTTTTTTACCACTAGGGGAAAGTAATTCTATTTCTGGGGCACTTATTACTGAGTTAACACCAGCTTTTTTTTTCATGGTCAGAGCAAAGCAAGCATAAGCTGCAACTAAAATAGAACTTAAAATTATTTTATATTTCATTAGCTAATTCTTCTTATGTCAGCACCGATATTATTAAGTCGCAATTCGATATCTTGGTATCCACGATCAATTTGTTCAATATTATGTATAGTACTTTTTCCCGGTGCAGATAGAGCAGCAATTAAGAGGGAAACACCAGCACGAATATCTGGAGATGTCATACTGATTGCTTTTAAATTATGTTCTCTACCCAAGCCTATAACTGTTGCCCGATGTGGGTCACAGAGAATTATTTGTGCTCCCATATCAATCAATTTATCCACAAAAAACAAGCGAGATTCAAACATTTTTTGATGAATCAAAACTGATCCTTTTGCTTGTGTTGCAACAACTAATATGATTGAAAGTAAATCTGGTGTGAAGCCTGGCCATGGTGCATCATAAATAGTAAGAATCGAACCATCGATAAAAGTATCAATTTCATAACTATCTTGAGCTGGCACAAAAATATCATCTCCACGTCGTTCTAGTTTTATTCCGAGTCTTCTAAATACATTTGGGATAATCCCTAGATTTTCATAACTCACATCTTTGATTGTGATTTCAGATTTTGTCATTGCTGCTAGGCCGATAAAACTACCTATTTCAATCATATCTGGAAGTATACGATGGTAGCAACCTTTTAAAGATTTAACCCCTTCAATGTATAATAAATTTGAACCAATTCCAGTAATATTTGCTCCCATTGCATTCAACATGCGACACATTTGTTGAATATATGGCTCACAAGCAGCATTATAAAAGGTCGTTTTACCTTCAGCAAGAACAGAAGCCATTAAAATATTAGCAGTTCCAGTTACCGAAGCTTCGTCTAAATGAATATAAGCACCTTTCAATTTCTTTGCTTCTACAGAATAAAAATGTTCTCCTGCATCGTAATTAAATTTTGCTCCTAGAAGTGCAAATCCTTCAAAATGAGTGTCTAAGCGACGTCTTCCAATTTTATCTCCGCCGGGTTTTGGAATAAAACCTCTTCCAAATCGCGCTAATAAAGGACCAACAATCATTATTGAACCACGAAGCGATGAAGCACGTATTTTAAAATCTTCTGATTCAAGGTATTTTAAATCGATTTCTTTTGCTTGAAAGCTATACGTTCCTTTTTCAATTTTCTCAATTTTTACCCCCATAATTTGTAGGAGCGCAATCAATTTATTCACATCGATAATATCAGGAATATTAGATATTGTGACCTTTTCTTCAGTTAGAAGAGGAGCACACAATACTTGAAGCGCTTCATTTTTTGCGCCTTGAGGAATTAATTCTCCTTTAAGTGGTCTTCCACCATAAATCTCAAATGAAGCCATCTTATTGCTTTTTGAATTTCTTTTTCTGCTTGTAATTATTATTGGGTTTAGTAAACTTCTTATTTAAGCCCATTTCACGTAATATTGTATTAGTATTGACTAATTCATCAGGATTTTCCAGTATCAAGTTGCCTTTTGATAATTCTTTTAGATTTTCAGCAATAACATTGTTTTCAACTGCATCATTATTGTGAGAAAGATATTGCTTCTTCATGAAATTCGCCATCGAAGTTTTCAAGTATTCTTTTTCTTTTGGATCTGTTGTTTCTCTTGAAGCTTCTAGAATTGCCTGAGTGTATTTCCCATAATGTCCGTATTTAATAGAGCTTTTAGGATAATCCATTATCGCTGGTTTTTCATTTAAAGCTTCAGGTTTTGGGATATCATAGGGAGATTCAACATCAAGCATAAAATCAGACATAACAAATAAGTGAGTCCATAATTTATGTCTGTAATCATCAACATCCCTTAAATGCGGATTTAATTGCCCCATAACATCTATTATAGCTTGGGCAGCTCTATTTCTTTCAGTGCGATCCTCAAGTTCTATTGCATGTGAGATCATATTTTGAACATTTCTTCCGTATTCAGGCAGAATTAGTTTTCCGCGAGTGGTATTGTATTCCATTTCTTCCATAATTAATTTTCTAATTTTTGTGCGAGTGCATTATCATAAATATTTTTTGCTTCGCTAATAAATCCAAAATGTTCCTCGTCTATTTGAAGCTTTCCTTTGGTGACATGGCCTAAAAGCGTAATGTTTACCATTGTTTTTATCATGTATTCCAGAAAAGATTCAGCTTTTTCTTCACTTACAGTTACAACTACTCTTCCTTGTCCTTCTCCGAATAAAAAGGCATCTTCACGAATTTCAGAGTCGCTAACAATATCAAAACCAAGTTCTCT
>JBILAB010000174.1:0-3908 GCA_044354455.1 Crocinitomicaceae bacterium
TTCTGCTGTGGTTAAATATTTGTAAAACAAATAATTATATTTTTATTATACTATCTTTGATAAAACTATAATTATGAAACTACTTTTTATACTTCTTGCTTTTCCAATAATTGGCTTTGGACAGAATGTAAACATACCTGATGCTAACTTTAAAGCATATTTAGTTGGCAATACAGCAATAAATACCAATGGAGATAATCAGATACAAGTAAGTGAGGCAAGTGTCTATAATGGCGCTATTTATTGTAGTTTTATGAATATTTCTAATTTAACAGGCATTGAGGCTTTTGTATCACTTACTAGTTTGGATTGTAATAATAATTTAACAAGTTTAAATGTTTCTACTTGTACTGCACTTACCGATTTGAATTGTAGTGGTAATCAATTAACAAGTTTAAATGTATCTTCTTTTACTGCACTTACCAATTTGAATTGTAGTGGTAATCAATTAACTAGTTTAGATGTAACTTCTTGTACTGCACTTTGGCATTTGGATTGTTATAATAATCAACTAACAAGTTTAGATGTATCTTCTTGTACTGCACTTACTTATTTGGATTGTGATGGTAATCAATTAAATAGTTTAGATGTATCTGGTTGCACTGCACTTACCGGTTTACATTGTGAGGGTAATCAACTAACAAGTTTAGATGTATCTAGTTGTACTGCAATCGGAGCTTTGTATTGTTATGATAATCAATTAACAAGTTTAGATGTATCTTCTTGTACTGCACTTGGTTTATTGTATTGTCATAATAATCAATTAACAAGTTTAGATGTAAAAAATGGTTACAATATTAATATGCCTTCGGTGTTTGATCCGCCTTTTGGTTATAATCATGCTTTTCTTGCTTATAATAATCCAAACCTAAGTTGCATAGAAGTAGATAATGTAGCTTGGAGCACAGCTAATTGGCCTAATATAGATTCTACTGCATATTTTAGTTTAAACTGCAGTGGAGCAGGTATTTCAGACATTAATGAAAGTAATACTCTAATGATCTACCCTAATCCTACAAATGGTGATTTCACTATTACAGGTTTGGAATTAGTAGGAACAGTTTCTTCCTTAAGTCTTACCGATATGAATGGTAAAGTAGTGAAAGTTTTAGATCCAAAAGCTACTAAATTTAGTATGGCTTCAATAAAACCAGGTGTTTATTTCTTGAACATAATATCCGGGAATAAACAAGAAGTTATTAAAATTGTGAAGGAATAAAAAATTAATTTTATACAGAGCATCCTTATGGGGTGCTTTTTTTTGTTTTGTTTAACCCTCATAAAACACCTCCATAAACTATCATCCCTTGTGATTTAACTTTTTACTTTATATTTGTTAAAAAAACCTTTGAAAAAACTACTGCTTATTTTGCTCCCTTTACCAATATTTGGCTTTGGACAAATTGTAAACATACCAGATTCTAGCTTTAAAGCATATTTAGTTGGAAATAAAGCTATAAATACCAATAGAGATAAGGAAATTCAAATTAGTGAAGCAAGTGCCTTTAATGATACTATTGATTGTAGAGATATGAGTATTTCTAATTTAAAAGGTATAGAAGCCTTTACTACTTTAACTTATTTGGATTGCAAAGGTAATCAACTCACGAGCTTAGATGTAAGTAAAAATACTGCTTTAACTGTTTTGGATTGTAGTAATAATTCACTCACAAGCTTGGATGTAAGTAAAAATAGTGCTTTATACTCCTTGTTTTGTTATGCTAATCAACTCATCAGCTTGAATATAAGTGGTGCATCTGCTTTATCTTGGTTGAATTGTGGGGGAAATCAACTTACCAGTTTGGATTTAAGTAAAAATAGTGCTTTAACTGAATTGGGTTGTTTTAATAATCAATTCATTAGCCTTGATTTAAGTAAAAATACTTCTTTAACTTGGTTGAATTGTGTTGAAAATCAACTTAGCAGCTTGGATCTAAGTAGAAATACTTCTTTAACATATTTGGAGTGTGGTGATAATAAATTCGATTGTACTGCTTTAAAAAGCAAATATGGTATTACAGACCCAATTGGAGAATAGTCCTTTTTTGTATTTTCCCCTCTCATAACTCCTCAAACCTGAATTTTAATAACATCATTGATGTTCGTAGTATAGCGTGGAGAGAGCATTTCTTGCTTCATTTTCCAAACTCTTTTCAAATCTTGACTTGCCAGTTTTACCTTTTGCTTACCAAATGTGGCATTTAATTTATCCATGACTTTCATTAGGATAGTATGTTTCGGGTTGCTATTTTCAAATAAAGACAACTGTAGCTGTTCTTCTGGCTTGAAATCCATAATAATTACGCCAGCTTTTTTATAGCTTATTCCTTCTTTGAAGATTATTTTTAATCCCTCACAGGCAAACTTGGAGATTTCTATACTAGAATTTGTAGGGAAAGGCAGTTTTAGCGTAACGCTTTTTCGATACTGCTCTAAATCTTGCCGGTGAAAATTTGTCTGAATAAATACGATTAATGAGGTGCAAGATGATTTTTGAGCTCTTAATTTTTCCGCACACAAAACTGAAAATGTGATTATGCGTTCTTCTACTTCGGAATACTTAGTGATATTTCTTTCAAATGAGCGCGTAGTAGCAATATTCTTTTTGATTTGTATGTCTTCTATTCCCAATGTAGGAATTCCCTCTAAATCTCTTTTTAATCTTAAACCAATAATAGACATGTTTTTCGCAACCCATTTATCGTTCATCTGCGTAAAGTCATAGGCCGTTTTTACTCCTAAATTCTTCAATCTAAAAGAATGCTTTCTTCCGATACCCCAAACATCTTCAACTTGCAGCCATTTTAGAGCTTTTATTCTTTGTGCTTCATTTTCGATGTAATAGCAGTTTTCTGTTTGACCAGGGTATTTTTTAGCAATTCTATTTGCCACTTTAGCAAGCGCTTTTGTTGGAGCAATACCAATACTTATTGGAATACCTGTACTACTTACTACGCTCTTATAAATTGCTGCACCAAATTCCTTTAAATTATACAATTGGAAACCCGATAATTTGAGAAATGCTTCATCTATGCTATACACTTCGCACTCAGGACTAAATTCGTGCAAGATCGACATAACCCGATTACTCATATCACCATACAATGCAAAGTTTGCAGAAAAGACAGAAACACTATTTTCTATAAAGAATTTCTCGTACTCAAATGCTGCGGCTCCCATTGGAATTCCAAGTTGCTTTGCCTCATTACTTCTAGCGATAACACAACCATCGTTGTTGGATAAAACGACAATTGGCTTCCCAATAAGCTTGGGCATAAATAAACGCTCGCAGGAAGCATAAAAATTATTGCAATCTATCAGCGCGTACATTTGAAATTTTTTATGGCATGGATTACAACTCCCCAAATGGAAAATTCATTGTCTTTGGTAACTTTTATCGTTTTATATGCATCATTCTCAGGATGCAACAAGCAGTATTCCTTTTCAAGTTGGATTCTTTTTAGTGTAAATTCTCCATCTATTACACACACAACAATGTCATTGTTTAATGGCGTTAAACTCTTATCGATAATGATGTAATCTCCATCTGAGATTCCAATTTTCATCATAGAATTTCCTGCTACCTGACCTAAAAATGTTGCTGAAACATTCTTTATCAGGATTTTATTTAAGTCAATGCCCTTATCCATAAAATCTAATGCTGGAGAAGGAAAACCTGCACTTATCGGAGAAAAAATAAAGGGCATCTGCATTGATTGCTCTTCCACACGACCTTTTATTCTTACAAATAATGGACTAGATGAATTGTCGTTCGGCATAAAACTTGTTTTGATTATTTATTACGCAAATATATGATTAATATTCAATCAAAATAGATCTATTCTAGTTTAACTTAAAAGAGTAGATAAAATTATCTTGGTTTTATAGCTTAAGTTTTTTTCGTAATT
>JBILAB010000263.1:0-3661 GCA_044354455.1 Crocinitomicaceae bacterium
AATGTTCATTTCCCAAATAAGTATAAAGTCCAGCGCCATTTATACCTATTGCATTATAAGTTATACCTGGCAAATCATTTAAAAATTCAAAGCCATAAATCTCTAAAGAAGTAGCAATATTACAAGTACGAATAAACTGAATATCAAGTGAATCCATTTTGTCTGAAAAGCGAATTTCAGAATAACCTAAATCTGCATGGTGGTATGTATCTGTGACAAATAATTCTTGTGAACCAAAATTCATATCATAGAAAAATTCTCCAGTATTGTGATAAATCCTCAAGCGATTAAAGGGAGGTTTAACAAGTGAACGCATGTGTTTAAAATTTACAACAATTAGTGAATCAGCACATTTTATTGCCGCTCCTGTCAATCCATATTGTAAATCTTCTGGCCGTGCACTCACACTGCGAAATCCTGTCCAATTATTTGGTGAGGAAAAATTATAATTTGACGGGTTATTGGTGCTTGCTAATCCAAAAGGAAAGACCAAGCCTCTTTCTCCATCCAAGCCAGGCCAATTAGATTGCAAAAAAGTTCTAAAATCATGCGTATAGATATCAGCTTGAATATGTGAGCCACCGATATGATAAAAATTTAACTTTCGATCTTTCTTGGCAATCATTTTTTGTATTTCTGTATATAAATAGAGCCAATTAGTACTTTTCTCTGAAAAAAAAGCAAATTGGTTACAGTCTAAATTTATTAGAGACTTTTTTTCACTAATCTCAGAATTTGATTTCGCAAATTCAGGATGATTATAATTTCTTAAATCGTCAAATGCTTGCGACCAAAAGAAGGTTGTTTTTATGATAAACAGCAGAATAAAAACTAAAAGTTTCTCCATATTTTACTCTACTTGATTTTTTAACTCCCATTTTGCGTAAGCAGAAATAAAAGCATCATAAAATAATTGGGATGCAATACTTGTTCCTTTTGAGGTAAAATGTATGTAATCTGACCCAGCTAATCCTTGTTCAACCCATGTAGGCATTGAATTTTTGCCTCCCATTGCTTTGAATAAATCCCAATAGGCAGCGCCACTATCAACACTAACTTTTTTCATTTGATTTGTTAAATAAGGGATTAAGTTATAAGATTCAAAAACACCTTCATTTAGTTGGGACATATCACTTGGTCCAATTACAATTATTGCTGCCCCGGGCACTTGAGATTGAATCAATTGAATCTGCCTTTTAAATGATTTTGCATAATAGCGAACCGACGAACTATCTTTAAGGCCAGGGATTGTATTTCCTCCAAATTGTAGAATAAATAATTGTGTATTTAATTCTGAATGCATATCACGAAAAAGACTTTGGTTCATTGAACTGAAATTTGTGCCAGATGAACCTCGCATGGCAACATTTGTAACTTGCACTCCAATATCTCCCTCTAAGCTAAAGCCACTTATAACCGGACTTTTTGTAGATGAGAGTAAATACTTTAATTTTCCTGGCGCCCCAGGAAAATCGAGGGTTATTGAATGTGCGTTTCCGTCTGTTTTAAGACTGTCTTCATGTATCAACTGTCCATTTTGGAATACTTTGAGTAAACAGGGTTTAACACAACTATTATAATAAAATCGAACGTGATTATATTCTCGGGCTCTTCCATAGGCATTTTTTGATGCATCAATTTCAATCCAAGCAGTCGTAGGTTCCCCTTTCAACGTTTGACTGCTATCAATTTTAAATACACCAACAGACCCCATCGCCCCATATTTTTTTGAGGATAGCTTCGCTCCCCAAAAAGCTGTCAATCTTTCAAAATTATCAGAAAAAGTTTGTTTAAATGTTTGGGTATTGTATACGTTTAAAGCCGGAATCATACCCGGACCATTCCCCCCAAATTGAGTTTGTAATCGTTGCCGAAAATAACCGGTCATTCTATCTCCTTCTATTTGAGAATCACCGTAATGAAAAATAGATAGTTTCTTTTTAAGGGCAGCTATATTTTTTAATTTTTTAAAAAAACGGTCTAAATTTTGACTTACTTGCTCATTTATATCAAGTTCAACAGAAGCATTAGCTGATAAATCTCCTCCATTTGCTGCGCCTAATTCCCCAGTACTTTTACCCTTGTGTTTTTTTAATGGGGAATTAAGATTTGTCGTGTCAACTTTTTGAATGATTGCATCAATATTCTTTTTATTATCTTTATTTGGATTCATTAATGCTTCTATACTCAAAAATTTCAAGTTAATATTGAATAACGAAAAACCTCCTTTCGGCATGCTAAAAACGATAAACAATAGTAAGGAAAACACTAGAATTGTAAATAGAAGAACTGATTTTGGTTGATAATTTTTCACACAAATAATTTTCTTTAGCAAATATACTTTTTCTTTATCATTGACATTAGAACAATCTTCTTGGTTTTATATCCAATATAATTAAATAAATTAAACTCTATTTTTAAAAAATGTTTCAAGTAACTATATGACAGAAAAAAAAGTAGTATTTAATAAAGATTTAGTCTATTATTTTACTTTGAATTGTCCATCCAATTAAAGCTGCTCGTTCTTTTGCTTTATCAGCATATTTCCCGTTAAAATAAAAATCGGTAGTTTTGTTGAATAGCTCTAGCCAAATTTCAAAATGAACTTTTTTTAGTGGTAAGCGAATGTGTTTTTCAGTAACATTTGTTGTGTAACCAGCTTCATCATGAAGTATAAAACTCCAGAAATGAATCATTCTAGGAAGATGTTCTTTAAAATTAATATTCTCAAAAAAGGGGCTTAAAAATTTATTTTTAAGGATAGATTGATGAAATTTTTCCACTAAAAAGGCAATATCTTCTTTTGTTGCTAAATCACGCATAAGCCAAAGATAATATTAACTAATAATTTCTTACTATCTTCATAAAAATTTTGGTGTGTGACACGAATAATTTGTTTTTTCCTATTTCTACAATTTGTAAATCAAACTTTTGGTCAAGTTTATGACGGCACCTATAAAATAAAACAGAAACCATCTAAAGCTGCCGGTTGTGCGCCTCCAACTAGCACAACTTATTTAGAGTTGAACAATGTGAGGGCGATGATTCATACTGCAGGAAATTTATGGCAGATTCCTAATCAAAACTACTCCCAATATGAGATTCCAAAGAACTCTGGAATTATGGCGCTGTTTACTGCAGCCCTTTGGTTAGGTGGAACAGATGTGAACAATCAATTAAAATTAGCTGCACTTCGTTATCGAAATGGACAAGATTATTGGACGGGTCCGCTTACTAAAGTTACTGCGGAAACAAATTATGAAAACTGTAGTAAATACGATAAGCACTTTGTTACAACTCAAGATATGGTCCGCGAATTTAATAAGTGGTATGAAGCTGGTATTTTTGATTCTCAAAATGGAACTTCTACACAGACTGAAAAATTTCCAAACTATAAAGTTCCAGATAACATTAAAAATTGGCCAGCTCACGGTGATGTTTCTCAAGGTCAAGATTATTATTTAGCTCCTTTTTATGATTTTAATAGTGATGGGCACTACAATTGGCAGGATGGAGATTTTCCCTGGTATGACGTGAAAAAAGATAAAGATTGCAGTGTTGATAGAAAAGTCTCCCTTTATGGCGACATGAATTATTGGTGGGTAATGAACGACAAAGGAAATATTCACACTGAAACAGGTGCTGATCCTATCGGAATGGA
>JBILAB010000031.1:0-14413 GCA_044354455.1 Crocinitomicaceae bacterium
CACTTAGTTTAAGAATACAAAAAGGTGTTGTTTTATGAAGACTATCGCATTGTTTTTTTGATAATTCATAATTTGGAATATTGAAATGTATTTTTTTATAGTTCTGTAAGTAGCGAAAAACATTTGCTGTATCAATTGTACTAAAAGGTTTATTATTTTGTTGAACAACAAAATTTCTACCTTTTTGAGAAATTGAAAAATTACGGAATGATTCTTTAGGATAATTTATATCAACTTTTGAAATTTCATTCATCTCTAAACTAAAAATAGAAGTGCAAATCCATTTGCGTTCATCTGCAAAAAAACGAGGTTCAATTATACCATTCATTCCAGAAATACTCATCATAACAGGATAAGAACTTTTCCCAGCTTCTTCAGTTTCTAAAAGCATAATTTGTCCATAATGATCAGGAGTTGCAGGGCCTAAATACCATGTTTTTGACCATTCGCCATTTTGAAAAATTTCAACCTTTGTATGGCTAGTTGACATTAATTCAGTGAATTTAGTTTGTGATTTTTCGGATAAGTAACCCTTAAAGGTTATTTTCGCGAACGCTTCTAAAATAAAATGTACACTTTCTTGATTTATACAAGTTCCCTTTGATGTTTCCCAGCAATCTTTTGAGCGAATAATTTCTATTTTGTTTGAATTTGGTTCTGTTATGATTATTTTATCAACGGAGTTTGTATCTTCTATTGCGAAATTGATTAGTTGCGAATTACTATCAGATTGCCCGGCTTTTGAAAGCAATATTTTTGTATACCATCCTAATACAATTAAAAGAAAAAGTCCAATTAAAATAACGAGTTTCTTTTTCATATCAGTGTTTAAGTTGAATATATTTTTTCTTGCGAAGCATGTTCCAAATGAATGCTAGCAATAATATCAGCGCTATTGGTAGCGTCATGTTTAGGACTTTGTAAAATCCTGCGTGTAATTTTATTTTTTCTTTATCGATTTCTTTTATGTCAATTTGCCTGCTTCGAATATCTAGTACAGAATTATCTCCCATCATATAATCTACTAAATTTTGAAAAAACTCTTGGTTACCAAAAAACAGAGGTATTCTTCTTTTTGCCAATTCAGGATCCATTCTTAAGTCATTAATTTCATTCGGGAAATATGCAAATTCTACCGAATTAGGTTTTTGAATAGAATCATATTTATTTGCTATAAACTGTCCGTTTCCAACAACAATTACTTTCCCTTCTTTTGAGCTTTTTGATTTGTATTTAGAATCTGGATTATTAGCAAATTCTTCTGCTATTCGGTTTTTAAAGTGTGATTGAAAATATCCTTCAGCAAGACCAGCAAGACACAATTGGTTTGCTTTGTTTTCAGGATTTTCAATTAATTCAGGATTTTTACCATAATTCAGTGGTAAAGAAAGACTCACTAAAGGTGCTAAGCCAGTTTTGTTTGAATTACTTGAGGAATTAAGTATCGGACAAAGTGTAACATTATCTTGAGGCACAAACTGAATTTCACTTACATATTTTAAAGATACAGGTTCAATATTTCTTGTAATAGGATGTTTTGAAGGACTTGCTAAGACATGAAAGAACCATGGGAGAAAAGTTTGATCTGCAAAGGGAACAATTTTTGCCGCGCATTGAACATCAATCACGTAATTTTCATTCAACTTTATACCGTAGTCGAATAACATGTTTTCTAATTTGAGGTTCTTCCTCAATGTATTTACTACCCCTCTTGTCATCAGCGTATCTTCATCTATTTGAAGAGCATTCATAAAACACATTAATTTCCCACCTTTCAGAACAAATTGATCAATTAGGTATAGATCTTTGGTTGAAAATGGAGTTTGTGGATCAGCGATGATTAAACCACCAATCCCATCTAGAGCGCCGATTGAATCATTTAAGGTAATATCAGCAATTGAGAAATAAGAGGAGATCAATGCTCGTGCTCGTAGCGTTTGATTTACATTAAGTTCTCCGTGTCCATGCAAGAATGCAATTCTTTTTTTTTCTTTCTGTGTTAATTTTCGAATTGATGATATTAAATTGTACTCCAAATTATTATGTGCATTTTCAATAATATCTGACATTTGGGCAAGTCCATACGGAGATCCTGGTTTTGTTCCTGGTAAAAATTGGATGTTACTTTCTTTTATAATTCCATTAACAGAATACGACATTTTAGCACCTGGCCAAATCATTACTTGTCGCTGTTCTCCATCCTTCAAATAGCTAATTTCCATTGGTAGAATTCCTTGCCCACGATCATAAAGTTGAGCAAAAAATTCATTCTGTGCTTCTTTTGACCCATCGCTTGGATTGATAAAACTATATTCAATTCGATTTCCAGCGACACTTTTAAAATCTTTTAATTTGCTTTTTAAAGCATTTTGAAAATTTGTTATTTCCGAGGGTAAATTTCCTTCTAGATAAATTTGAATACTGATTCTACTTTCAATATTTTCTTTTTTTGATAAAAAGTTTTCTGTTCCATTTGCCAATGAGTATCGCTGATCCTTTGTCATATCAACTTTGAAGGAAATCAATGAAGCAATTATATTAAATAATATAATTGCTATAAAAATAAAAAGTAGTAGCGTCCAATTATAAAGGTATTTAGAAAAAAATGCTTGAATTTTCATAGCTTATTTTTTAAATGTTCTAACTACGACCAAAGCTGCACTTATAAAAAGTACAATGACTGAAACAAAATAAAGTAAATCACTAATTTCAATTACACCTTTTTTGATTGAGTCATAATGAAAAGCGATACCTATATATTGAATTATATAATCTAAACCACCTATTTGACTAAAATTTCCAAGTAAATTAAAGCCGTCATAAAAAATCCAACAGAGAAACATTGCTAAAATAAAAGCAACAATCTGACTATTGGTCAATGAAGATGCAAAAATTCCAATAGCAACAAAGACAGACCCTAACAGAATCAGGCCAATATAAGATGTAAATGTCGCTCCGATATCAATGATTCCAACTGGCTTACCAAGGTAATAAATGGAAATAAAATAGATGATTGTGGGTATGATTGCAATTATTAATAAGCTTACTCCTGCAAAATACTTAGCAAGAATAATTTTTAAATCAGAAATTGGACGTGTAAGTAATAATTCAATTGTACCTGTTCTTCTTTCTTCAGCAATTGAGCGCATGGTAATTGCAGGAATTAAAATTAGAAAAATTACAGGCGATAAGTTAAAGAATGGAATGAGGTCTGCTTCAGCTCCTTCAAGAAGATTTGTATTAAAAGAAAGTACCCAATGGAATAATCCTGAAGCAATTAAATAGATGATTATAAAAACATATCCAATAATTGAACTTAAAAAACTATTAATCTCCTTTAAATATAAAGCCCGCATACTATTATTTAGATTCCAAAATTATCAATTTAGAATGAATTAGAGTATATTTTCTGTATCTAATTTTAAGAAGTTGTTGTAAAAGAAAAAGTCCCACCATAGGTAGGACTTTCATGATTAAATAGATTGAATATGATTATGCTTTCTTTACATTCACGGCATTCAAACCTTTACGACCTTCTTGAAGATCGAACTCAACTTCGTCATTTTCTTTAACTTTGTCGATTAATCCTGTGATGTGAACAAAATACTCTTTGTTCGTTTCTTCATCAACAACAAAACCAAATCCTTTGGTCTCATTGAAGAATTTTACTGTTCCTTTACTCATGTTACTTAAATTAATTATTTTTCGTAAAGTTATGCTATTTTGTTGAATATCCAAATTTTTGGTCACTATATTTTATATACAGTTTATGTAATAAAGTTATTTATTGATTTTTTCTCTACCGTATTTTATCAAATTCTTTGAATCCGTCAAAAGATGTTTGAAGACTCCATGCTTCTGCTTTAGCATCAAACCAAATTTTAATACTTGTCCAAATAGTTGTAAAAAGTTCTGAGTTTTTATAGTTTACAAGTGCTTCTTCGTTATCCCAAATACTATAAGTCATTATAATGCAAGGGTTTTTTATATCTTGAAGCAATTTCATCCCCTTACATCCAGTAAAACTTGCGACTTTCCATTTAACAGTTTCAAAATGCATGAGAAAATCATTGATTTTTTCTTCTTTAAATTGTAATTTAACAATACGAACCAACATTTTATAAGAGTGAATTGAAATCAACTTGGGATCCAGCAGGTTCAAATTTTACCTGAATAATTGCTTCTCTTCGCATACCAAACATTTGATCAGCTCCGCCAGTGCTTCTAGTAGCTCCTTTGTTAATTGCAATTTCAAGATGATTTGAACTATTAAATAGTGCTACTATTTCACCATTTGGAACAGCATTATAGGTTTTAGAAATTTTATCAATAAAGTAATGCCCTTTTACAAAATATATTGTAAATGGTGTATTCTCTCCAAATCTATCAAAGTCTGCTCGTGTAATATTGGTTATTAAATTTCCAAATGAATCTATATGAATAACCGTTCCTTGAATAGTATATTGACCTATGACTGGTTTTTGAATAAAGACTTTCTTATAGGTGTGAATTTCTTCTGTATAGGTTTCAATTGGCAATTTATTTGCAATTTTTGTAGCTAATTGGACAAAACAATTTTTTGTAGTAAACTGCCACATATCTTCGTTTTTTTGGATATCAGAATACCGATATAAACCTTCAGTATTTATTCCATCTAATAAACTTCCAAAAAACCCATTGTCACTTGAAATAAAAAAATGTCCATTTAATTTTAAGATTGTAGGGAAACTTTGGTTCTCTCCATTTAAAATTGGTTCACTATCTACTCCAACAATGTGTATTGTGCCAGTAGGAAAGTCTTTGTAACAGCACAGTAGTTGAAAAGCAGCATCTGCAATGTCAAATGGCTTAATTGTGTGCGTTATGTCTATGATCCTGGCATTTGGAATATCTTTAAGTATGGCTCCCTTTATGGCAGCAACATAATAATCTTGTAATCCAGTATCTGTTGTTAAAGTTATGATTTGCATTCAAAATCAGAATTCATTATTCTAATTAATTTTTAATTTTACCAAATGTAATCTAAAAGCAATAATTACGCTTAATTTAAATAAAAAAATAATTGAAAACTGCCGACCGTTTGATTGAATTAGCCGGAATTAATCCTGCAGAATTTTTTGGAGTTACTGATGCTAATCTTCGTTATCTCAAAACATTTTTCCCAAAATTGAAAATAATTGCACGTGGAAATACGATTTTGTTAAATGGAGATGAAGAAGTTATGGATGAGTTTGAGCGAAAATTTGAACTTTTAGTAGCACATTTTAATAAATTTAATTTCTTGTCTGAAAATTCAATTGACAATTTAATGTTGTCAGATGGTTCGAAGCTACTTTCAAATGATGATGGATCAGAAACCTTGGTTCATGGCAATGGCGGTGTGAAAATTAAAGCTAGAACTGTTAATCAGAAAAAATTAGTCCAAGAAATAAATTTAAAAGACATGGTTTTTGCAATTGGCCCTGCGGGAACTGGAAAAACATATACGGCTGTTGCGATGGCTGTAAGAGCATTAAAAGCGAAGGAAGTTAAGAGAATTGTGCTAACGCGACCAGCAGTAGAAGCGGGAGAAAATTTAGGGTTTTTGCCCGGCGACTTAAAAGAAAAACTAGATCCTTACTTGATGCCACTCTACGATGCGCTTCGCGATATGATTCCACATGAAAAATTAGCAGACATGCTAGAATTTGGAGTCATTGAAATTGCTCCACTAGCATTTATGCGCGGTAGAACTTTGGATAAAGCATTTGTAATTCTAGATGAGGCACAAAACACAACGCCTATGCAAATGAAAATGTTTCTCACTCGAATGGGAATGACTGCTAAATTTGTAATTACTGGAGATATGACGCAAGTAGATTTACCCCACAAACAAAAGTCTGGTTTGTCACATGTTTTAGAAATTTTAAAAGATATCGAGGAAATTGGCGTTATTCGTTTAGGACAAAGTGATATCATACGACATAGTTTGGTGAAAAAAATAGTAAGTGCTTTTGAAGAAGCTGAAGAAAATGAAAATAAATAGTATAATTAGATATAAATGAATGCAATAACAGAATCAGATTTTAATTTTCCAGGTCAATTATCTGTCTATCATGGAAAAGTTAGAGATGTTTATACTTTAAAAAATGATTTGCTTGTGATGGTGGCATCTGATCGAATTTCAGCATTTGACCATGTTTTACCAAAGGGAATTCCATTCAAGGGACAAGTATTGAATCAGGTAGCGACAATGTTTTTAGATGCAACCAAAGACATTGTTCCAAATTGGTTACTTGCCACACCAGATCCTTCTGTTGCTGTTGGGCTAGCTTGTGAGCCAATCCGAGTTGAAATGGTAATTCGAGGATATTTAGCAGGTCATGCAGCACGTGAATATGCTGCAGGAAAAAGAATGATTTGTGGAGTAGAAATGCCTCAAGGTTTAAAAGAAAATGACCGTTTTCCAGAGCCAATTATCACTCCAGCATCTAAAGCAGAAGAAGGGCATGATGAAGATATTTCACGGGAAGATATTTTACTCAAAAAGATCGTTCCTGAAGCTATTTATTTACAAATGGAAAAATATACAAGGGCTTTGTTTCAACGTGGAACTGAAATTGCAGCGAAACGTGGTCTTATTTTAGTCGATACGAAATATGAGTTTGGACTGCTAAATGACAAGGTTATTTTAATTGATGAAATCCATACACCAGATTCTTCTCGTTATTTTTATTTGGAAGGTTACGAGGAGCGCCAAATAAAGAGCGAGCCACAAAAACAATTATCGAAAGAATTCGTTCGACAATGGTTAATGGAAAATGGTTTTCAAGGTTTAGAAGGCCAAACAATGCCTGACATGCCTGACGAATTTGTTCAAACAATTACGGATCGATACATTGAATTATATGAACGGATTACTGGAAAAACATTTATTAAATCTGAAACATTGGATATTGCAAATCGAATTCAGACAAATGTTGAGAATTATTTAAATAAATTGTGATAAATCCGCCTATTTTTTAGAACTTGGCGCTATACTTTCAAAAATGTCTATACATAAAAACGTAAAAAAAGTAACTACACATTCACTCTTTGAGATGAAAAGTGCCGGAAAGAAAATATCCATGCTTACGGGGTATGATTTTTCAATGGCTCGGATTATTGATGAAGCCGGAATGGATATTATTTTAGTAGGAGATTCAGCTTCTAATGTGATGGCCGGACACGAAACAACCTTGCCAATTACTTTAGATCAAATGATTTATCATGCCTCATCAGTTGTACGTGCTGTAAAGCGCGCTTTAGTTGTTGTAGATTTACCTTTTGGTTCTTATCAGGGAAATTCAAAAGAAGCGCTTTCAAGTTCAATTAGAATAATGAAAGAATCTGGTGGACATGCAGTTAAAATGGAAGGTGGACAAGAGATTATAGAATCAATTCAACGGATTCTTACAGCGGGAATTCCTGTTATGGGTCATTTAGGTTTAACGCCTCAATCAATTTATAAATTTGGGACATACGTAGTTCGAGCTAAGGAAAAAGATGAGGCTGATCGTTTAATTGAAGATGCCATTGCATTAGAAAAAGCAGGTTGTTTTGCAATTGTGCTGGAAAAAATACCTGCTGATTTAGCAACAAAAGTTGCGAAAATGTTGACCATTCCAATTATTGGAATAGGAGCAGGAAATGGTGTTGATGGTCAAGTTCTTGTTGTTCATGACATGCTTGGTATTAACAATGAATTTAGCCCTCGTTTTCTTCGAAAATACAATAACTTGTACGAACAAATGATGGTTTCCTTTCAAAATTATATCTCAGATGTTCAGTCAGGCGATTTTCCAAATGAGAATGAACAATATTAAATTTTTTTTAGCACTAACTTGTATTTTTTTACTCTTTGTTGTAAGTGCTTGCTCTCAAAAAGATGCACAGCTAATTCAAGTTTCAAAGAGTAAAAATAGTTGTAAGTATAGTAAATGGCTACAAATTTATGAGGGTGAGAAATCGATAGAAATAAAAATTATTCATCCTGATCATCCTGAACGAATTTACTCGTTTTCATGCATAAAAATAGCTTCGAAAAATCTTTCTCAAAGTAAAGAGTATATTTTGATTCCATGTAAGAATATTGCAGCTTTATCAGCTACACACATTGGAATGTTGTCTGTTTTAGGTGCTGAAAATACAATTTGTGCTGTATCCGATTCAAAATTGGTATATAATCCTTCAGTAAAGGATGGCCTTCAATCTGGTTCTATTCTTTCTCTTGGAGAATCTCAAGAAATTTCAATGGAAGCTCTACTAAGTTCCGGTGCAAAAACTATTGTTCATAGTGCTTTTTCAGGTGATTTTCCACACAGGGAACAATTGAAAAAAATGGGACTTACCTGTATTCCAAATTTTGATTGGCGAGAAGAAGATCCTCTTGGGAAGGCAGAATGGTTGTTGTTGTTTGGGTATCTAACGGGTAAAGAGGAGCAGGCCAAAACTATTATTTCGGAAATTACACAATCCTATAATCAAACATTGAAGAAGGTAAAGAATCAATCCAAAGAGAAAGTTATTTTTGGGAATTTTATTCGCGATTATTGGTATGCTCCAGCTGGAGAAAGTTACAATGCCCAATTAATTCAAGATGCTGGAATGAATTATATTTACAGAAAAACTAAAGGAACCGGAAGTGTTACTATTCCCATGGAAAATATTTTAATGGACACTAAAGATGTGAAATATTGGATAAATCCGGGTTTTAGCACAAAGGCTGAAATTGTGAAATCAAATCCAAAAGTTAAAAACCTAAACTGTTACAATAATGGAAAAATTTATTGTTATTCCCACGATGTAAATAAATTTTGGGAGTTAAGTGCTGTTCAACCCCATTTAGTTTTAGCTGATTTATATTCTATAATATCAGTGAATTCTCCAAAAAACCTTCAATTTTACAAACAACTCAGATGACGAAGAAAAGAATTCCTTTTATTTTGGTTTGTTCCCTTCTATTAGTGCCGCTTTCTGCTTTTATTCATCTATCAACTGGAGAAATTACAGTTTCAATGAGCGATTTCTTCTCCGCTTTTTTTGATTTTAACGCTGACAATTCTACTCATATTTTGATTCGAGAGTTTAAGTTTCCTAGAATTTTTATGGCAATTTTGGCAGGTGGTGGACTTGCCCTTTCAGGAATGTTGCTACAAACCTTGTTTAATAATCCTTTAGCGGGTCCTTATGTTCTGGGAATTAATTCAGGCGCAAGTTTGATCGTAGCACTTACTTTAATGTCTGGATTTGAGTTTTTTGGAACCGATTTTGGTTTAATCGGTTCTGCTTTAATTGGCGCTTTTCTTGCGGGGATAATTATGATGGCTGTCGCTCATCGAATTCGGTCACAAATTTCACTTTTACTTGTAGGATTGATGTTTGGCAGTTTTACTTCTGCCCTTGTTTCAATTCTAGAATCAATTTCGGGAGCAGGAGCATTAAAAGCATTTACTTTATGGTCTATGGGTTCTTTGCAGCAGGTTGAGTTTTCCCAACTTCCTCTCATAGGATTCGTTTTTATTTGCGGTGTTATTTTATCCTTCTTCCTTATTAAACCTTTAAATATGTTAGTGATTGGAGAGCGTTCTGCTGGTTTGTTGGGTTTAAAAATAAGTCAAGTTAGATTTCTAATTATGGGAATAACTTCTTTATTAGCAGGGTTAATTACAGCTTATTGTGGTCCGATTGCTTTTGTTGGCTTAGCAGTGCCAAATTTAACACGCATACTTTTACGAACTCAGAATCACAGATGGTTAATTCTTGGTAATTTGTTTTTTGGAGCTGTTTTTCTCTTACTGTGCGATAGTATTATTCAATTGTTTTCTAAGCAAATAGCCTTGCCAATTAATGCTTTTACATCTATTATTGGTGCTCCTTTTGTTGTGTTTATTTTAATGCGGAAGTTAAAATGATTCGATTTGAACAAATAGAGATTGGTTATTCTAAGCCATTAATATTCATTCCAAGTTTGACTTTGGATGCTGGTAAAGTTTATGCCTTAGTTGGACGAAATGGAATTGGTAAATCTACCTTCTTGAATTCTATTATTGGGCAAATCCCACTTTTATCTGGCAATCTTTTTTTAAATGAACAAGCAGTTCAAAATATTTTAAAAATTGAATTGCCAAAAGTAATCGCTTATGTTGAAAGTCGCTTTGATGGCGTGGAATATTTGTCAGTATTCGACTATTTAGCATTCGGAAGATCGCCCTACACAAATAATTTTGGAAGTTTGAGTTCTGATGACATTCAAGTAATTCAGGAGGTTGTTAAAGAATTAAATATTGCTCATTTACTTGAAAAATGCACAAGTGAAATTAGTGATGGCGAAAGGCAATTATGTGCAGTGGCAAGAGCTTTGATTCAAACTACTCCTATTATTTTATTAGATGAACCAACAGCATTTTTAGATTATCTAAATCGTCAAAAGTTAGTTCAGCTATTGGTTTTAATTGCTGAAAAGCAGCACAAAACAATTATTTTATCCTCTCATGACATTGATATCTGCATTGAAAATTCCTTAGAATTTTTGATTGTTTCTGAGAAAGAAATTCTGAAAACGAAGGTAAGTGATAAGCAAATAGTAATTAAGGAAATGGAAAAAGACTAAATTTAAATTGTCATGATGTCTTTTTCTTTGATTTCAACTAATTCATCAATTTTTTTGATAAATGAATTGGTTATCTTTTGAATCTCATCTTCTGAATCTTTGCATAAATCTTCTGATAAACCATCGTTTTTTAAATCTTTCAATAAATCTAAAGCATCTTTACGATTTGTCCGGATTCCTACTTTTGCAGTTTCAGCCTCGCTTTTTGCGCGTTTAACAAGTTCACGTCTGCGTTCTTCTGTTAAAGGTGGCACAGATATAATAAGTTGCTCACCATTGTTTTGCGGGTTTAAGCCAAGATTTGAACTTATAATGCCTTTAGCTATCTCACCCAACATGTTTTTTTCCCAAGGCTGTACTAAGATTGTGCGTGCGTCTGAGGTATTGATATTGGCTACTTGATTAATTGGCGTCATTGATCCATAGTAATCAATCATAACGCTTCCTAGCATTGCAGGAGAGGCTTTCCCAGCTCTAATTTTACTAAGCTCACTCTCTAAATGGTTTAGGGTTTTATTGTTTGAACTTTTAAATTCGTCGTAAATCATTTCAAGATCTTCCGTCATAAAATTTATTTTGAAAGTTAATTAGATACGAGGGTTCCTATTTTTTCACCTTTAAGCAACTTTAGCAAGTTACCAGGTGTATCCATATTGAAGACAATAATAGGTAAATTATTTTCTTTACAAAGCGTAAAAGCTGTCAAATCCATAACATTCAAGCCTTTTGAGTAAACTGAATCAAATGTAATATGATCGTATTTTATAGCATTTTTATCTTTTTCAGGATCAGCAGTGTAAATACCATCTACACGTGTTCCTTTAAGAATTACATCAGCATTAATTTCAATAGCGCGAAGAGAAGCTGCAGAATCTGTAGTGAAGAATGGATTTCCTGTTCCAGCTCCAAAAATTACAACTCTACCTTTTTCTAAGTGTCGAACAGCTTTTCTACGGACAAAAGGTTCTGCAATTTCTTTCATTTCAATGGCTGATTGAAGTCGCGTCATAACACCGTTTGACTCTAAAGCAGATTGTAAAGCCATAGAATTGATCATTGTTGCAAGCATTCCCATATAATCTCCGTGCGTTCTGTCCATTCCACCTTCCTCTGCTTGAACTCCACGAAAAATATTTCCACCTCCAATTACAATTGCTATTTCTATTCCAAGCGCTTTAATTTCTTTGATTTGTCGAGCATAGGAGTTGATACGTATGTTATCAATTCCAAATTGTTTCTCACCCATGAGTGATTCACCGCTTAATTTTAATAGAATTCTTTTGTATTTCATAGCTAATAATAAGCAAATATAACCAAAGGTTTTTTTTAGTACTCTTTATATCAAAAAAAAAGCTACCTAAAAGATAGCTTTTTAAAAATTAACTTAGTGAGAAGCGTTTAAAGTCTAATACTGTTAAACCTTTTTCAGAATTATTTAAAAATTGTTCAACACTTAATTTATTATCACTTATAAATTGTTGGCTCATCAAGGTATTTTCTTGAAAGAATTTATTTAATCTTCCCATAGCAATTTTTTCAGCCATTTCAGCAGGCTTACCTTCTTGTATAGCTAAATCTTTTCCTACTTCAATTTCTCTTTCAATTGTACGTTGATCAACACCATCTTTAGTAATAGCAATTGGATCCATAGCTGCAATTTGCATTGCAATTTGACGTCCAGCATCTTTTGATGCATCAGAATCACTGTTCAAACCAACTAATGTTGCTAATTGATTTCCAGGGTGATTGTAAGCAACAACTCTAGAAGACTTTAATATAGCATAGTTAGATAAATCTAATTTTTCACCAATGATTCCAACTTGTTCCGTAATTTTTTCTTCAACAGATAATCTTTCATCAAAGGGTAAAGCTTTTAAAGAGTCAGCTGTTTCAGGAAGATTTTTCAATGCAATATTTACCAATGATTGAACGAAGCTAACATAGCCATCATTTTTAGCAACGAAATCTGTTTCACAATTCAAAGCAAGAATAACTCCAGAAGTACAATCTTCATTCGTTTGAGCAATTATAATTCCTTCTTTAGCCTCATTTCCGCCACGTTTTGCAGCAATCTTTTGACCTTTTTTTCTAAGGATATCAACGGCTGCTTCAAAATCTCCATCGGCTTCAACCAATGCGTTTTTACAATCCATCATTCCAGCACCTGTTTGTTGGCGCAATTTGTTTACATCTGAAGCTGTAATAGCCATGATTAAATTTTTTTAATTAATTATAATTTATTTTTTCTTTGGTTTTTCTTTTGTGTCCTTCTTTACAGTCACTTTTTTTGCAGTGGCTTTCTTTTCAGCAACCTTTGGAGCAACTTCTGTAGCTTCTTCAGTAACGGTTTCCTCTGCTAGAACTTCTTCAGCTACAACTTCAGGAATAATTACTTCAGCAACAACTTCAGGAGCAACCTCTTCAGTTACTTCAGCTGCAACTTCTTCAGCTGCAACTTCTTCAGTTATTTCAGCAACATTTTCTTCAGCTGCAACTTCAGGAGCAACTGCCTCAGCAACAATTTCTTCGGATACAACTTCAGGAGTAACTGCTGCTGCTGCAACATTTGATGACTCAGTAGATTCTTCATTTCCACCTTCTTTGAGGTTCTTGCGATCTTCTAATCCTTCACTTAAAGCTAAGCAGATTTGATCCATTATTAAGGTAATGGATTTCGTTGCGTCGTCATTTGAAGGAATAGGGAAATCAACTAATTTTGGATTTGAATTTGTATCAACCATTGCAAATGTTGGAATATTCAATCTTCTTGCTTCTGCAAGAGCAATGTGTTCTTTTAAAATATCAACGATAAAAATTGCAGCAGGTTGACGTGTCATTTCTGCAATTGAACCAAAAGTTTTTTCTAGTTTATCTCTTTGACGTGTTTTAAATAATTTTTCACGTTTGTTAAGTGTATCCCAAGTGCCATCTAACTTCATTTTATCAATTAAAGCCATCTTTCGAATGGATTTGCGAGTTGTTTGAAAGTTAGTTAACATACCACCAGACCAACGTTCTGTAACAAAAGGCATATTTATTTTGGTTACTCTTTCAGAAACGATTTCTTTCGCTTGTTTTTTTGTTGCAACAAAAAGTACTTTCTTTCCAGATTTTGCAATTTGTTTCATCGCAGCACATGCGTGATCCAAATGAACCATTGTTTTGTTCAAGTCAATAATATGTATTCCTTTTTTCTCCTCAAAAATATATGGAGCCATAGCTGGATTCCATTTTCTTTTTAAGTGACCAAAGTGTACA
Organism: Crocinitomicaceae bacterium; assembly: GCA_044354455.1. Taxonomy (GTDB): domain Bacteria; phylum Bacteroidota; class Bacteroidia; order Flavobacteriales_D; family Crocinitomicaceae; genus UBA952. Next base: position 13,889 of record JBILAB010000031.1, read on the forward strand.
CCTGCTTCTAATAAAGTTTCAAAATTTAATTTAGACATATTGTTTTTTTTGTTTACGTTCCTATTTTTAATTACTCATCAATAATGGAGGGGATTGAATATCAATCAGGGTACTCCAAAATTTGGATGCTAAACTTACAGCTCGATTAACGTTTCGAGAACTGGAATTTCTTACGTGCTTTTGGTTGCCCTGGTTTTTTACGTTCAACCATTCGGGGATCACGCGTCATTAATCCTTCTACTTTTAAAAGTGGCTTGTAATCTGCTGATACTTCAACTAGTGCACGAGAGATACCTAAACGAATAGCTTCTGCTTGTCCGTTAATTCCTCCACCTGCTACATTTACTTTTATGTCGTATTTCCCAACTGTATCAGTCAATACAAAAGGTTGGTTAACCTTTGCTTGTAAAACATCGATTGGAAAAAAATCAGCCATTTCTTTTTTATTAATAGAGATTTTTCCTTTTCCTTTCGACATGTAGACACGTGCTACAGCTGTTTTTCTTCGCCCTAAAGCATTAATTA
>JBILAB010000175.1:0-3862 GCA_044354455.1 Crocinitomicaceae bacterium
TGCTGAGAAAACTGAATTCGATGTTATCCTTAAGGCTGGTGGACCTAACAAATTACAAGTTGTTAAACTTGTAAAAGAACTTACTGGTAATGGATTAAAAGAATCTAAAGATCTAGTTGATGCTGCTCCATCTACATTGAAAGAAGGAGTTTCTAAAGATGAGGCTGAAGGCCTAAGAAAGTCTTTAGAAGAAGCTGGAGCTGAAGTTGAGATTAAATAATCTTTAAAATTTACAGGATAGGCAGCTCATTTTGAGTTTGCCTAGTCCTGTTTTTGAGCAGTTACCTGAGTTAATAATTTCCAATTACTAAAAAATAAAAGCATTGGCAACATCAAATAATTCAACCAGAATTAACTTTGCGTCAAGCAAAAACCAGTTTGAATATCCAGATTTTTTGGAAATTCAGTTAAAATCCTTCAAAGAGTTCTTTCAATTAGAAACTACTCCCGAAAATAGAGACAGCGAAGGCCTCTTCAAAGTGTTTGCGGAAAATTTTCCTATAACAGATACAAGAAATCAATTCGTATTAGAATTTTTGGATTATTTTATTGATCCACCAAGATATTCTATTGCAGAGTGTATTGAGCGCGGCTTGACTTACAGCGTGCCTCTTAAAGCAAAATTAAAATTATACTGTACTGATCCAGAGCATGAGGATTTTGAAACAATTGTTCAGGATGTATATTTAGGTACAATTCCTTATATGACTCCGAAAGGTTCATTTGTTGTAAATGGAGCAGAACGTGTGATTGTTTCTCAATTACATCGTTCTCCAGGTGTATTCTTTGGTCAAAGTCGTCACGCAAATGGCACAAAACTTTATTCCGCAAGAATAATTCCTTTTAAAGGTTCATGGATTGAATTTGCAACTGATATTAATAATATCATGTATGCTTACATCGATCGTAAAAAGAAGCTTCCTGTTACAACCTTATTTAGAGCTATTGGGTATGAAACAGATAAGGATATCTTAGAAATATTTGGCCTTGCTGATGAAATAAAAATTAGCAAAGCAAACATAAAAAAATTAGTAGGTAGAAGACTTGCAGCAAGGGTCTTAAAAACTTGGATAGAAGATTTTGTAGATGAAGATACAGGAGAAGTTGTTTCTATTGAAAGAAATGAAGTTATTCTTGATCGTGAGATTGTAATTGGTGATGAGCACTTAGACTTAATCATGGATTCGGGAGCAAAATCGGTTATTCTTCACAAAGAAGATGCTAATTCTACAGATTTTACAATTATCTATAATACCTTACAAAAAGACGTTTCCAATTCTGAAAAAGAAGCGGTTGAACATATTTATCGACAATTAAGGAATGCAGATCCGCCCGACTATGAAACCGCAAAAGGTGTTTTTGAAAAATTATTTTTCTCAGATGCACGTTATGACTTAGGAGAAGTTGGTCGTTTCCGTTTAAATAAGAAATTAGGACTTGACAATTCTGAACAGTCTCGTGTTCTTACAAAAACAGATATTATAAATATCATTAAATACCTTATTGAATTGATTAATTCAAAAGCGGATATTGATGATATTGACCATTTATCAAATCGTCGAGTAAGAACAGTTGGTGAACAATTGTATTCTCAGTTTGGAGTTGGTTTATCTAGAATGGCACGTACAATCCGTGAACGAATGAATGTTCGCGATAACGAGGTTTTTACACCAATAGACTTAATTAATGCAAAAACTTTGTCTTCGGTTATTAATTCATTTTTTGGAACAAATCAATTGTCTCAATTTATGGATCAAACGAATCCACTTTCGGAGGTAACTCACAAACGTCGTCTTTCTGCCCTAGGGCCAGGCGGACTTTCACGTGAAAGAGCTGGATTTGAGGTACGAGATGTACATTATACTCACTATGGTCGTTTGTGTACAATTGAAACGCCTGAAGGACCAAACATTGGATTGATTTCTTCGCTTTGTGTTTTTGCAAAAGTAAATAAGTTAGGTTTCATTGAAACGCCTTATAGAAAAGTTGAAAACGGAAAAGTTTCGTTAAATGATACACCAATTTATTTGGCTGCAGAAGAGGAAAACTCAAAAATTATTGCTCAAGCTATTGAGAATATTGATGACAAAGGAAATTTCTTGTCAGATCTTGTAAAAGCTCGATTTGAAGGTGATTTCCCTGTTGTAACTCCAAAAGCACTTCATTTAATGGATGTTGGTGCCAACCAAATTGCATCGATTGCAGCCTCTTCTATTCCATTTTTGGAGCATGATGACGCGAATCGTGCTTTGATGGGATCAAACATGCAGCGTCAAGCGGTTCCGCTTCTTCGTCCGAATTCTCCAATTGTTGGAACAGGAATTGAGCGTTTAGTTGCTCGTGATTCTCGTGTTCTAATAAACGCTGAAGGTAATGGAACTGTAGAATATGTAGATGCAAATGAAATTATCATTCGATACGATTGGGATGCAGAAGATAAATTAGTGAGTTTTGACAGTGAAGTAATTCATTACAAGCTTACTAAATTCATGAAAACAAACCAAAGTACGTGTATCAACTTGAAACCGATTGTACAAAAAGGAGATAGAGTTGAAAAAGGACAGGTTCTTTGTGAAGGATTTGCAACGCAAAAAGGCGAATTAGCTCTTGGTCAAAATTTAAAAGTGGCATTCATGCCATGGAAAGGTTATAATTTTGAGGATGCGATTGTAATTTCTGAAAAAGTTGTTCGTGATGATATCTTTACTTCTGTTCACATTGATGAATATTCTTTGGAAGTGCGCGACACAAAACGTGGAATGGAAGAATTAACATCGGATATTCCAAATGTTAGTGAAGAAGCTACAAAAGATTTGGATGAAAATGGCTTGATTCGAATTGGTGCAGAAATTAAAGAAGGAGATATTTTAATAGGAAAAATTACACCAAAAGGTGAAACAGATCCGTCTCCAGAAGAAAAATTACTTCGTGCGATTTTTGGTGACAAAGCGGGCGATGTAAAAGATGCTTCTTTGAAAGCTGGACCATCTCTTCGAGGTGTTGTAATTGAGAAGAAATTATTCTCACGTGCAATTAAAGACCGTAAATCTAAAAATCATGATAAACCTGTTCTTGAAACTATTGATGCTGAATACCACAAAGATTTTGCTGATTTAAAAGAGAAATTGGTAGATAAGTTAATGCAAATTCTTGGCGAAAATAAAGCCAACGGTGTTTTCAATAACTTTAAAGAAGAATTGGTGAAAAAAGGCACCAAATTTTCAAATAAGGCACTAATTGCATTGGATTATTCAATTGTTAATCCACTTAATTGGACAAGCGATGGTACAATAAACCAATTGGTTAGTCGCGTTATTCATAATTTTAATATCAAATCAAATGATCTTTTAGGTAACTATAAGCGTCGAAAATTTCATATCTCTGTTGGTGACGAACTTCCTGCAGGAATTGTGAAATTAGCGAAAGTGTATGTTGCCAAAAAACGAAAGTTAAAAGTAGGTGATAAAATGGCGGGTCGTCATGGTAACAAAGGTATTGTAGCAAATATTGTTCGTGCTGAAGATATGCCATTCCTTGCCGATGGAACTCCTGTTGATATAGTTTTGAATCCGCTTGGTGTACCTTCTCGTATGAACTTGGGTCAAATTTATGAAACTGTTCTTGGTTGGGCAGGTGAAAAATTAGGCATGAAGTTCGCAACTCCAATTTTTGATGGTGCAACCCCAGATCAAATTAATGAGTGGACGGATAAAGCTGGCGTGCCAAGATCAGGTAAAACCTATTTGTATGATGGTGGAACTGGAGAACGTTTCCATCAACCAGCGACTGTAGGAATAATTTACATGTTGAAATTATCACACATGGTAGATGATAAAATGCATGCACGTTCGATTGGACCTTA
>JBILAB010000176.1:0-3860 GCA_044354455.1 Crocinitomicaceae bacterium
CGCTGCAGAGCAATTTGGCACGAATATTCGATCTACAGCAGCCAATACAATTCCTAATTTTGTGCGAGGATCTGTACCCATTATTATGCTCTTTTTTGGACTTTTGACTCTTAATTTTAGTGATGGAATTTCCGCATTGATGATTGGTTTATTTTTCATAACACTTGCTTTTTATAGTATTTCACGCTTGAAAGAAACCTATGGAAAGGATTTAAATTACAACGAGACAAGCGAATAATTTTCTTTAAGAAAGTTGAATAAAATAGACATATTAGAGGATTATCCTTATTTTTGTGAAACACAAATGGCCCTTAAATTTTTCAATACAAAATCGCAGAATAAACGCTTCAATTATCTACCAAGATATTACGACGAGCGAAAGGAAAGACTTGCCCTAAAAAAAAAACAATTAGAAGCTGCTGAAAATCTAAGTGATGAAGATAGAAAATCATTGTTGCGAGAGCAATTTAGAGATTCATGGTCTCTTGGTCAAACGCGACAACAAGCAAAATACCAGGCAAACTATAGAACACTTATTTTAATCGGTGTTTTGATTGTGTTGGGATATTTTGTTTTTAACGGAATAGAAGGAATTCAATCGGTGATTTATAAAATCATGAACTAATGGGACTTATTCAACGGCTTCCTGAACACATTGCCAATCAAATTGCGGCAGGTGAAGTAATTCAGAGGCCTGCATCTGTTGTTAAAGAACTCATGGAAAATGCCATCGATGCTTCATCAACTTCAGTAATGGTAGTGATAAAAGATGCAGGGAGAACCCTAATTCAAGTAATTGATGACGGTGATGGAATGCAGGAAGAAGATGCCAGTGCTTGTTTTTTACGACATGCTACAAGTAAAATTTCTTCAGCAAACGATTTATTCCAACTGCAAACAAAAGGATTTAGAGGAGAAGCTTTGGCGTCTATCGCAGCAATTGCTCACGTTCAATTAAAAACCAAGCACAAAGACCAAACTGAAACAGGAATTTTACTCAACATTGAGGGAAATACAATAAAAAATACTGAGAAAACTGTTTGTCCAAAAGGGTCTTCTTTTGAAGTAAAGAATTTGTTTTACAATGTTCCAGCGCGTAGAAATTTTCTGAAATCTGATACGGTAGAGTTTGGGCATATTCGAGAAGAATTTGAGCGAATTGTACTTGCGCATCCTGAAATTCGTTTTTCATTGCACCACAATACTCAAGAAATATATAATTTACAAAGTTCAAATTTACGAAAACGAGTAGTAGATGTTTTAGGGAAATCGAATAATGAAAGACTTGTACCATTGGAAGAGCAAACTAATATTGTAAAAATAAGTGGCTTCATTGGTAAACCTGAAACAGCAAGAAAAACAAGAGGTGAGCAATTTTTCTTTGTCAACAATCGGTTTTTTAAAGATGCCTATTTTCATCACGCAGTTTCAAAAGCATTTGAAGGATTAATACCAGAAAAGACCTTTCCCTGCTATTTTATTTTCTTTGAAATAGATCCAGCAAAAATTGATGTTAATATTCACCCAACAAAAACCGAAATTAAATTTGAAGAAGATCGCTTCATCTATTCTATATTATTGAGTAGTATAAAGCAGTCTTTGGGAAAGTACAATATCTTTCCAACTATGGATTTTGAATTGGACACAAGTTTTGATATTCCATCTTCTTTTCGAAAGACTGATCCAGTCGAGCCACAAATTGTTGTGAATCCAAATTTTAATCCTTTTCAAGCAACAAATACAACTGCAAGATCAAACGGCGGAACATTCTCAGAAGCGATGAAAAATCAAGGTTTTGGGAGAGAAAATCCGAGCGAAAAGGATTGGGCAAATTTTTATTCCATAAATGAAGAGGAAAAGATTGAAAATCTAGAGCTAGAATTCAAAGAAGAACTTGATTCAGATCAAAACTTTTTGATAAGAGGAAAATACCTTATTTCTAATTGTAGATCTGGTTTATTAATTATAGATGTCAAACGAGCAACAGAAAGGATTCTATACGATGAATTGATGTCTAAGTTTATTCATCAACCCATTGTATCCCAACAATTACTTTTTCCGTTTGAAAAACCGATTGCAAAAAATGAAATTGTAGCATGGGAAAATAATAAATCTTTACTAAGTCAGCTAGGTTTTTCAGGAGATGTAAATGGAGAAATATTAGAAATAAGCGGAATACCAGGAATGCTTTCTGACTATCAAATAGAAGCAACATTGAGTGATTTATTTGAGACTCTTCTTCACCGCGACATAGAAAAAGGGGAATTAGCACACAACATTATATTGAGTATTGCTAGGGCTTCAAGTGCAAACTCAGAAATCTCAGATCAATTCAAAGGAAAAATTCTCATCGAACAGCTTTTTCAATGTAAAGATCATAGCTATACCGCAAGCGGAAAGAAAATTATAAGCACAATGGAAATTCAAGAAATTGCAGCAAAATTTTAAATATGTTAAACAATTTACCACAAGTCACAAAAAATATTTTAATTCTAAATATCGTTTTTTTTCTTGCAACATTTATTTTAAAATCGCAAGGGATTGACTTAATCTCAAGTTTTGGAGCCCACTATGTAAATTCTCCACTTTTTCAACCTTTTCAGGTAGTTACTCATTTTTTCATGCATGCAGATATCCTTCATATCTTTTTTAACATGTGGCTTTTTATTATGTTAGGAGCATATTTAGAAAATATTTGGGGACCTAAGCGTTTTTTCATCTTTTATATTTGCTGTGCTTTGGGTTCATTTGCATTGTATAATATTATTGGAGTTTATGAGATTGAAGCGCTAAAAAACCAATTAGTTTTGAAAAATTTTGATTTAAATGAGATTAATAACATGATTCAAAATGGCGAATATAATTCATTAAATTTTGAAAATAATCCTGTTTATCATGATTATGTAGTCAAATCGTACACACCAATGGTCGGAGCCTCTGGAGCCATTTTTGGAGTTTTGACTGCATTTGCTATTTTATTTCCAAATACAGAATTTAGAATTTATTTTTTAATTCCTGTAAAAGCAAAGTACTTTGTTGGATTCTACCTTTTATGGGAGATATATCAGGCATATCAAAATAATATTAATGATAACACAGCCCACTTAGCGCATATTGGTGGAGCGCTTGTAGGTGCTGCAATTGTTTTGTTTTGGAGAAAATCCGATCGAACTAATTTTTGGTAAAAAACATGAGTACTCGTAATTTTCTTGAAGAGTTTAAATTTCAACTTTTTTCTGGTACAATGACCAATCGATTAGTTATTGTAAATGTTTTGGTATTTATTTTCATTGTTTTACTCGAAGCAATTTTTCGTTTGTTGAAAATGGATCAAGCTATCATTGAGAATTTCTGTAGTTTAATATTTACTTTGGATACAAACATCCAAGAATTCATCTTCAAACCTTGGGGGCTTTTTACTAGTATCTTTTCACATTTTGATCTTTGGCATTTGCTATTTAATATGGTCTTCCTTTATTTTTCAGGGACATATTTTGAAAGATTATTTGGTGCTAAGAAATTACTATTAACCTATCTTTTTGGAGGGCTCGTTGGTGGCATTTTTGAAATTGGAGCGGAATCGATATTTCCTTTACTTCAAAATACACAGCAACTTGTTGTTGGTGCTTCAGGTTCTATTATGGCATTGTTCACAGCGCTTGCTTTTTATTCACCCAACACAAAAATTAATTTATTTGGTATTATACCCATAAAAATATATTTTATCGCACTGTTCTTTTTAGTACAAGATTTGATTGGAATTGGAAGTGATGATCATATAGCACATTTTGCACATTTAGGTGGCGCAACCTTTGGAATACTTTCAATACGGAATATTCAATCAAATAAAAATATATTAA